>JBEIPX010000347.1:0-4003 GCA_040376815.1 Bradyrhizobiaceae bacterium | reverse complement strand
TTCAAGTCTCAAGCGTTTTCAAGCGAAGTGGAATCCGGTTCGCGTCAGGAAAACGCGCATCAATAATTCAAAGCTCTAAGCCGAGACTTTCTTGTCCGCAATCTTGATGTCGTCGGGCGAGGCGATACGCACAGCAATGCCACCGGCGCTCAGCGATCCGCCCGCATCGAGCGCTTCGCTCACGCGATCGACGCGCAGCAGCGCGAGCCCGACACCGCTCGCCGACGATCCCATCAGGCCGACCGGCTTCCCGCCGGCCTCGACGCTGATGCCTTGCTCGGGACGCGGACCGTCGAGGATCAGCCGCACCGTGCGGGTGCGCGCCGTGCCGCGATGCTGCATGCGCGACACCACTTCCTGGCCCACGTAGCAGCCCTTCTCGAAATCGATGCCGCCCAGGCGGTCCATGTTGGTCTCGTGCGGAAACGCGTCGCTATACATGAAGTCGAGGCCGCCGCGCGGCACCCCGCAGGCGATACGATGCGCCTCGTATGCGTCAGAATCCGTCAGCACCGCGCCGGTCAGCTTGGCCGTCGTTTCCGCAACGTCCTGCGGAATCAGCACGCGCCAGCCGAGTTTGTCGGAACGCGGATCGGCGAAGGCGAGGTCCGGCGTTGCCGCCGGTGTGCCGTCCCACAGCGCCAGCACGCCGAGCGTGTCGCTCAGGTTCTCGATCGTGACCTTGGCGCGCAGCTTGTAGAAGCCGAGCTTTGTCGTGAGCGTCGGGGCCAACGCTTTCGGACAGTCGAGCAGAAGCCCGCCGCCAAGCCCCTCGGGCACGGCGGTGATCAGGAAGTCGGCGATGATCTTGCCCTGCGGCGTCAGCAGCGCGGCGAAGCGCGCGGTTCCAGGCTGAATCTCGGACACGTCGCTGGTCACGAGCCCGTTGAGCAGGTGCCGCGCATCTTCGCCGCTGACCTTGAGCACCCCGCGATCGGGAAGAAACGCTGCCTTCATGATTGTTCTCTTGCGCAGTCGCCCGGGGGATTTTCTTGCTGCGGAAACCGCTCGAAATGCCTTGAAATGTCGCGGCGTGCTTGCAACATGCGGCTCATCGAACGTAGGGCGCTTGCCGTGCGGCCACAAGTCCCGCCGCATCAGAGTTGTTCAAAGATGCGCGACGTTCGCTGAGAACCCGTTTGCCGAGGGCATATGAGCCAGACCTATGACGTGATTCTCCGTGGCGGCACCGTCGTCAATCAGGACGGCGAGGGCCCGCGCGATGTCGCCATCTCGAATGGCCGGATCGCGGCCATCGGCGGCCTCGGCCAGGCCAGCGCGGGCGAGACCATCGACTGCAAGGGCCTGCACATCCTTCCCGGCGTGATGGATACGCAGGTGCATTTCCGCGAGCCGGGGCTGACGCACAAAGAGGATCTGGAGACGGGCTCGCGCGGCGCGGTGCTCGGCGGCGTCACCGCCGTGTTCGAGATGCCGAACACCGATCCGCTGACGATCACCGCCGAGACGTTCGCCGACAAGGTGAAGCGCGGCCATCATCGTATGCACTGCGACTTTGCCTTCTTCATCGGCGGCACGCGCGAGAACACCCGCGATCTGCCGGAGCTTGAGCGCGCTCCGGGCTGTGCCGGCGTCAAGGTGTTCATGGGCTCGTCCACCGGCAGCTTATTGGTGGAAGACGACGGCGGCCTGCGCGAGATCCTGAAAGTCATCCGCCGCCGCGCAGCCTTTCATGCCGAGGACGAGTATCGCCTCAACGAACGCAAGCCGCTGCGCATCGAAGGCGATCCGCGCTCGCACCCGGTGTGGCGCGATCCGGTGGCCGCACTCAAGGCCACCGAGCGCCTCGTAACCATCGCGCGCGAGACCGGCGCACGCATCCATGTGCTGCACATCTCGACCAAGGAAGAGATCGCCTATCTGCGCGACCACAAGGATGTCGCGTCGGCTGAGGCGACGCCGCATCATCTCACGCTCGCCGCGCCCGAATGCTACGAACGGCTCGGCACCCGCGCGCAGATGAATCCGCCGGTGCGCGACGTCAGCCACCGCGACATGATCTGGTACGGCGTGCATCAGGGCATCATCGACGTGCTCGGCTCCGACCACGCGCCGCACACGGCCGAGGAAAAAGCGAAGGTCTATCCTGCGTCGCCGTCGGGCATGACCGGCGTGCAGACGCTGGTGCCGATCATGCTGGATCATGTAAACGCGGGGCGGCTGTCGCTCGCGCGCTTTGTCGATCTCACCAGCGCCGGCCCGGCGCGGCTGTTCAATATCGCCATGAAAGGCCGCATCGCGGCCGGCTACGACGCGGACTTGACCATCGTCGATCTCAAGCGCGAGGAGACGATCACCAACAAGTGGATCGCCTCGCGCGCCGGCTGGACGCCGTATGACGGCGTGAAGGTGAAGGGCTGGCCGGTCGGTACGTTCGTGCGCGGCAAGCGCGTGATGTGGCAGGGCGAGGTGACGGCGCCGTCGACCGGTGAGCCGGTGCGTTTTCTCGAGACGCTGCAGGATTGACATTCGCGGTCATTTGGCTGTTACGCATCATGCGAACGTTCGTGGAGTGATCGCCGTGAATGCGCAGGGCCAACTATCTCGTCCGTGGCTCTATGCCGTGCTGTTCAGTGCGCAGCTTGCCGCAGCTGGTTTCCTGTTCTGGCATGTTTTTCCGGTGTTTCGCGTGATCGTGGAAAATCCTGGCCGGGAGGTGCCGGAGACGGTCCTCGATCATGCGCTGGTGATCGTCGCAGTGATCATCGCGCAGATCTGCTACTGGATTCGCATCAAGCATCTGCGCATTCCGGACGTGCCGGAGAACGCATTTGTCGAGCACGTTCTGCTGTTCTTGAGCCGCGTGAGTTTCATTTTCGGCAGCGCGCTATTTTCTCTGGTGGTGTTCCACCATGTGCCGTCATTTCCGGAGCTGCCCGGTATTGCCGATACGCTGTTTCGCAGCGCATTGGTCGCAGCCGTGCTGTTCGCGCTGTTCTGTTTTGCGCTCGAGATCGAAAATCTGGGGAGGGCGATGGGACGCCGGCCGTAAGGCTGGTGCTTACTGCTTCGCCAGCATCACGGAAAATTCGCCGTTGCGAATGCGCGCCGGCAAGCCCTCGGTCAATTTGGCGACGGCTTCCTCGCCGTAGGTGCCGACGAGTTCGGCGAAGGCCGTGAACATGCTGGCTTGCGCCAGGCAATCGCCATCGACGCCATCGTGAAGGGCTTCAGCCCAGGCTTCGTGCAGATAGTTCAGCGCGGCCTGCTTCTGTTCCTGATCGGCCAGAAGTTCTCGGGCGAATTGCGACGGATGGCTCATGGAATTCCCGGCATTGGCGGCACTCCACACAGGAGCGCCGGTCTTCGATGGACAAACGCATAACATGCCCATCCGCCGCCGCGAGCCAGTTCTTTAGGAAAGGTTAATCGGGCCGTTCCGGGATTCCCGAAAATCTATGGTAACCGCGAAAGACCTGCGGCGGCGCGTCAGTTGGCGTAGCGCGCGGTGAGGTCGCGCGAGATGCGCGAGCCTTCATCGAGGAAGCGCTTGATCGCCACCGTCGCAGCTGGCGTGCATGTCCGGTAGGTCTGCTGGAAGCCGTTATAGCCGCGGTTGAAGCCCGCGATCATGCGGGCACGGCGATCGCCGGAGGGCGTCTCCGCATCGACCAGCGCCTGCATCTCGTTACGCCATTTCTGGCCTTCATTGGCGCCGCAGATGCCGCGCAGGTAGTGCAGGGTGCCGAGGATTTCCGCGAGCCGTTGCAGGTCGGCATCGAACGGCGCAGCCGCGTCCTGCGCTCGCGCCGGACTGGCGAGGCTGAGGACGAGCAGAGCTGCGGCGAAGGTTTTGCGCATCGGGGTTCCGGCTGGCGGTCATATGCCTGCCGCCTGTGGAGGAAGCAAGGCGCGGGACGCTCAGACGCCCGCCATCCGGGCGGCGGTCTCGACGACCTCGGCCAGCCCCTCGGTGGTTTTGAAGCCGCCGAGCTCGCCCGGCGTGATCCAGCGGGCGTCGCTCAGTTCCTCATTGAGGTTA
>JBEIPX010000009.1:0-18838 GCA_040376815.1 Bradyrhizobiaceae bacterium | reverse complement strand
TGTTCGAGATGAACAACGGCTGCGTCTGCTGCACGGTGCGCGGCGACCTCGTGCGCATCCTCGAAGGGCTGATGAAGCGCAAGGGCAAGTTCGACGCGATCATTCTGGAAACGACCGGGCTCGCCGACCCCGCACCCGTCGCGCAGACCTTTTTCGTCGACGAGGACGTCAAGGAGAAGACCGCGCTTGATGCGGTGGTGACGGTGGCCGACGCCAAGTGGCTGAGCGACCGTCTGAAGGACGCGCCGGAAGCCAAGAACCAGATCGCATTCGCGGACGTGATCGTGCTGAACAAGACCGATCTGGTGTCGAAGGCGGAGCTCGCGGAAGTCGAGGCGCGCATCCGCGGCATCAATCCCTATGCCAAGCTGCATCGCACCGAGCGCTGCCAGGTTGCGCTGAGCGACGTGCTCGACCGCAAGGCGTTCGATCTCGACCGGATTCTGGAGATCGAGCCGGACTTCCTCGATACAGGCGACGGCCACGGGCATGACCACGATCACGGCCATCATCACGATCATGACCACGGTCATCATCACGATCATGGGCATGGCCACGGCCATGCTCATGGTTCCGGCGGTCTGAAGCACTATCACGACGAGGAGATGCAATCGCTCTCGCTCAAGACCGACAAGCCGCTCGATCCGACCAAGTTCATGCCGTGGCTCCAGTCGCTGGTCGCGACCGACGGGCAGGCTATCCTGCGCTCGAAGGGCATTCTGTCGTTCAAGGATGACGACGATCGCTACGTATTTCAGGGCGTGCACATGATGCTCGAGGGCGATCATCAGCGTGCGTGGAAAGAAGGCGAGCCGCGCATCAGCCGCCTCGTCTTCATCGGCCGCGAATTGCCGGAGCAGAAGATCCGCGACGGCTTCGAGAAGTGCATCGCCGCCTAATGACGTCGTTCAACTCCGACAATCCGTCCCACGTTGCCTCGGTCACCGATCGCGTGCGCAAGGTGACGCTGCCGCAGCCGGCGATCGCGCTGCATTTCCTTGGGCCGACCGCGGGCTTCGTCAGCGGCGAGGAAAGCATCAGCTTCGCGACCGACGCGGACACCGTCTCGACGGTGGCCGTTCATGGCGGCGGCATTCTCTGTGCGACCTCGGACGGCAAGCGCATCGTCACCGGTGGCGATGATGGCAAGGTCGTCGCGGTCGATGCCAAGGGTGCAGCCGAGACGCTGGCGACCGATACCAAGCGCCGCTGGATCGACAACGTCGCGCTGCATCCGGATGGCGCCGTCGCGTGGTCGGCAGGCAAGACCGCGTTCGTGAAGCCGCCGAAGGGCGATGAGAAATCGCTCGATGTCGCCTCGACCGTCGGCGGACTCGCGTTTGCGCCGAAGGGATTGCGGCTGGCAGTCGCGCACTACAACGGCGTGACCTTGTGGTTCCCCAACATGGCGGCGAAGCCGGAATCCCTCGAGTGGAAGGGCTCACATCTCGGCGTCACCCTCAGCGAGGACAACAAGTTCCTCATCACGACGATGCACGAGTCGGCGCTGCACGGCTGGCGGCTGGCCGACAATCGCCACATGCGGATGACCGGCTATCCCTCGCGCGTACGCTCGATGGCATGGACCGCAGACGGCAAGCATCTTGCGACGTCCGGCGCGGACACCGTGATCGTCTGGCCGTTCACCAGCAAGGACGGCCCGATGGGCAAGGAGCCGGCCATGCTGGCGCCGCTGCAAGCCAAGGTGACCGCGGTCGCGTGTCATCCGGAAAGCGATATTCTCGCGGCCGGTTACAGCAACGGCACTGTGCTGATGGTGCGCATGTCGGACGGTGCGGAAATTCTCGTCCGCCGCAACGATGAAGCGCCGATCTCCGCGCTTGCCTGGAATGCCGACGGCACGCTGCTCGGCTTCGCCAGCGAGAACGGCGATGCGGGGCTTCTGACGCTCTAAGGTCACGCAAAAGCGCTGAGGAATCTGCGATGCGGCGTCGCACGTAGCGGAACCTTTGCTCGTCTCATTCTGTTGTCTGTTCATGGACAGACTTGCCCAGGAACGCGAGACCAAGACCGCTGCGGCCGGCGCTATCGCGTTTGGCATCGCGGTCGCGGCTGTGGGGCTGGTGATCGCGGCGATTTCTTTTGCTCACGTGGTCAGCACATCGCACGTGCTGGCGCAGGCCACCCAGCCTCCTGCTGCGACCGATACCAGGCCCGCTCCCGCGGAGCCCGGTGGTACGCGTCCGACGACGCCGGCACCCGAGCCCGCGCGGCCCGACGCCGATGCGCAGAAAGCCGGCGCCAAGCCCGCGCTCCCGCCAGCACCCGCCGAGAAGATGGGTGAGCCGGTGCCGGAGCGAAAATAAGTTTAGGCCGTCGTGCTTTGCGCGAGCATGGCATCTGCTTTCGCGCGGATCGCGGGCTCGAAAGCGCATGATTTGCGCGCCGCGCGATCAAGGTGAACAGCCGTCAGTTCGGCGATGGCGGCAGTCTCGCCGTCAGTCCGCATCTCGTGCGAGAAGCGGATCAGCTTGTCGCGGACCTCGAGCAAGCGTGAGCCAATGTCGATGGTCTCGCCGGCCATCAGTTCGCGCTTGTAGCTGATGTTGATCTGTACCGCGGCCATGCCGCGGCTCGATGCCTTGATGTAAGCTTGCGTCACGCCGATCTCGGCGAAGACGTTCCATGCGGCTTCATCGAACTTGCTCATGTACCGCATGACGTTCATGTGCCCCATGTGGTCGCATTGCCACGGATAGACGACACCGCGGTAAGTCAGAAGTTCAGACATTGCTCGATCTCCGGCCCGGTCCGCGCCCTCTCATGCGCGCCTGCGATACGGTACCGTATCGGCTTTGCGATCGCATGACAATACGGTGCCGTATCGGCAGGAATGGCGAGCCGCAACCCTGATCGTGGCGGCTTCAGACGCGGTGATCGGGCGCGCGCAGGTTCAGCGGACGAGGATATTCCTGAACTGCCACGGATCGCTGGTGTCGATGTCTTCCGGGAACAGGCCCGGACGGCCTTCGAGCGGAGTCCAGTCGGTGTAGTAGCCCTTCACCGGGCCGAGGTACGGCAACTGGATTTCCAGCAAGCGATCGAAATCCATCTCGTCGGCTTCGACGATGCCTTCGTTCGGATTTTCCAGCGCCCAGACGATGCCGCCGAGCACGGCGGAGGTCACCTGCAGACCAGTGGCGTTCTGATAAGGCGCAAGTGCGCGCGTCTCCTCGATGGAGAGTTGCGAGCCGTACCAGTAGGCGTTGTTGTCGTGGCCGAACAGCAGCACGCCGAGTTCGTCGATGCCGTCGACGATCTCGTTCTCGTCGAGGATGTGGTGCTTCTCCTGCATCTTGCCGGAGCCGAACAGCTCGTGCAGCGAGAGCACCGCATCGTCCGCCGGGTGATAGGCGTAGTGGCAGGTCGGCCGGTACACGGCCGTGCCCGAGGCATCGCGCACCGTGAAATAGTCGGAGATCGAGATCGACTCGTTGTGGGTGACGAGGAAGCCGTATTGCGTGCCGCGGGTGGGGCACCAGGTGCGCACGCGGGTGTTGGCGCCGGGCTGCATCAGATAGATCGCCGCCCCGCATCCGGTCTCGTGGGTATGCGCATTCTCCGGCATCCACTTCTCATGGGTGCCCCAGCCAAGTTCGGACGGCTGCATGCCTTCCGACAGGAAGCCTTCCACCGACCAGGTGTTGACGAACACCTCCGGCGGCTTCGGCTTCTTCGAGCGTTGCGTGTCACGTTCGGCTATGTGGATGCCCTTGATGCCGGCCTGCCGCATCAGGTCCGCCCATTCGCCCTTGGTCTTCGGCTTCGGCGCATTGAGCTTGAGGTCAGAGGCGACATTGAGCAGCGCCTGCTTGACGAAGAACGACACCATGCCGGGATTGGCGCCGCAGCAGGAGACGGCCGTGGTCGAGCCGGGCTTGCGCGCGCGCTTGGCGGCCAGCGTGGTCTCGCGCAACGCATAGTTGGAGCGCGCGGCCGCGCCCTTCGACGAATCGAAATAAAAGCCGAGCCATGGCTCGTTGACCGTGTCGATGTAGAGCGCGCCGAGCTCGTTGCAGAGCTCCATGATATCGACCGAGCCAGTATCGACCGAGAGGTTGATGCAGAACCCCTGGCCGCTGCCTTCGGTGAGGAGCTGGGTCAACAGTTCGCGATAGTTGTCCCGGGTCAAGCCCTTCTGGATGAAGCGCAGGCCATGCTTGTCGCACAGCGCCTTGCGGCCCTCGTCCTTGGGGTCGAGCACGGTGATGCGCGACTTGTCGTAGTCGAGATGGCGCTCGATCATCGGCACCAT
Organism: Bradyrhizobiaceae bacterium; assembly: GCA_040376815.1. Taxonomy (GTDB): domain Bacteria; phylum Pseudomonadota; class Alphaproteobacteria; order Rhizobiales; family Xanthobacteraceae; genus SG-bin9. Next base: position 14,562 of record JBEIPX010000009.1, on the reverse strand, counting down.
GCCTTTGCCGATGGAGCCGAAGCCGACAATCACGATGGGGCCGGTGATCTTGGCGTAGACGGTGGGTGTGGTCAAAATCGCAACTCCGATAGGACGATGGGAAAGCTGCCGGGAAGGACTATGGCAACTTAAGGGTGGCGGCAACCGCCGATGGATCGCGGGCTTTCAGAAAACAATCGCCAGACGACAGTTTATTGACAGCTGCCCGGCTGGGACGCCTTGAGCACGGTGAGCGAGCGCCAGCGCCCGTTGGGCGTCTGGAATTCGATCGTCTGCCCGACGGATAATCCGATCAGCACCGCGCCGATCGGCGTCAGAATTGAGATCCGGTTCATTTCGACGTTGGCTTCTTCAGGATACACCAGGGTGATGGAACGCTCCTGAAGGCTGAAGTCGTCGCGGAAAGTCACCTCCGAGTTCATCGCGACGAGACCGGAGCGGACCCATGCATCGGGCAATATCTCCGCGCGTTCGACCTCCCGCGCGAGAAAGTCGGTGGTCTGCGGATATGTCGCGGATGCAGCCTCCGCCAGGTTGCGCAATCGTTCGGCATCCGACAGGCAGAGAGAAATTGGAGGCAGTTCAGGTTCGAAATAGTTGATCATGACGTTGTCCTCATGCTGGCTCGCAAAGGGTCAGGCGGCGTGTGAGCGCCAGACAGCGGAGCGATTCATTGATGACGGGATGGATTGCAACGGCCCGGGACGGCGCAGACGCGCATCCGCCCGGGTTACTTTCGCGCTTGAAAGCGACCCGCGTGAAGCAGCAGCAAACGGTTGTTGCAAACGTTCGGCATGATGGATCGAAGGTATGAAAGCTCGCAGGAATGTCAACGGATCGGCTGCGGCATGTTGGCTCGCTGCACGCCGTCAGTGTTCATGCAAATTCAGGTCTGGTTGCGGATTCAGCTACGGCGTTTGGCCGTGACTTCGATTTCGATCTTCATCTCGGGCTTGTAGAGACCGGCGACCACGAGCAGCGTCGCGGCCGGCCGGATGTCGCCGAGATACTCGCCGAACAGCGGAAATACCGTATCGGCGTCATTCGCATCGGTGATGTAGTAGGTCGCGCGGACGATGTCGGCCATCGCAAAGCCCGCCTCATTCAGCGCGCCTTCGATGGTCTTGAAACAGTTGCGTGTCTGGGATGTGACATCCGCCGGCAGCGTCATGGTGGTGTAGTCGTAGCCGGTGGTCCCGGCGACGAAACAGAAGTCTCCGTCGACGACAGCGCGGCTGTAGCCAGCGACTTTCTCGAAAGCGGATCCGGACGAAATCAGGCGGCGAGGCATCAGAAAAGCTCCTTGGGCGGTGGCCCGACTTGCCGTCTCGGGGCATGTAAATCAAGGGTGGATATGTGGTGGATACGCCGCAAAATGCGACGGTCTCAACGGTCTGATGCGCGCCAGCGGCGTCTCACCACGTCCGCTGCGATCTTGACGCCGAGCAGGATCATGATCGCCGAGATCGCGGCCTGCCGCAGCAGGCCGCGGGGCCGCAGATCGTCATCCGCCTCGGGCGTGTCGAGCTCGGTCATGATGCTTACGCCGCGCGTGGAGCCAGCGCGCCAAGGCGGGCTGCACGGCGGGGCTTGGACGCAACCTTCGCGGCCTGGCCGGTCGGCACGATCATGCCCCACGCGCCGTCGAGCGCGCCCTCGCGCAACTCCACAGCGAGCAGGCGGTCGCGCTCGAACGGGCCCGGCAGGGAGAGCTCAGCGGTCTTTGCGGGCGTGAAGCCGAAGCGTGCGTAATACGGCGCGTCGCCGAGCAGGATCACCGCGCCAAATTCTTTCGTATTTCGGCCGCGGCGCTTGGCGACATCGAGCGCGTGGCGCATCAACGCCGCGCCGACGCCGAGCGAACGGCACGCCGGGTCCACCGCCAGCGGGCCGAGCACGAGCGCCGGCTTGCCGCCGGCGCTGACGTGCCACAACCGCACGGTTCCGACGAGACGGCCCTCGCGCACGGCCGAGAAAGCCAGGCCTTCGGCGGGCAAACGTCCGTCGCGGATGCGCTGGCAGGTGCGGCCATGGCGGTTCGCGCCAAAGCATGCGTCCAGCAGCGCTTCGCGCGCGGCGGCGTCGGAGGCACGTTCCGCACGGATCGCGAACGGAGCGGCACTTACCTTCAGGGCAAAGGTCGTCCTGGTCGAAACAGCAGCAGTGCTTGTACGAGTCATGGCACGTCAGTCCCCACGCCAGCAGCGCACGCGGCGCCCGGCATGTTGTCAGTCCGAAGGTGACGGGATGGGAGCCGGCGAACCGGCTCCCGCTAAGTCAGAGCGTCAAAGCGCTCGGATCAGATGTGGCCCGATCGCGAGGGCGATCAGATGTGATACGTCTTCAGCGGCGGAATGCCGTTGAAAGCCACCGACGAGTAGGTCGACGTATAGGCGCCGGTACCTTCGATCAGCAGCTTGTCGCCGATCTCCAGCGTCACGGGCAGCGGATACGGCGTCTTCTCGTAGAGGACGTCGGCCGAGTCGCAAGTCGGACCAGCCAGCACGCACGGCGTCATTTCTGCGCCGTCGTGCGGGGTCTTGATTGCGTACCGGATCGACTCGTCCATCGTCTCGGCGAGACCGCCGAACTTGCCGATGTCGAGATAGACCCAGCGAACCTCGTCTTCGTCGCTCTTCTTCGAGATGAGGACGACCTCGGTCTCGATGACGCCGGCGTTGCCGACCATGCCGCGTCCCGGTTCGATGATCGTTTCCGGGATCTGGTTGCCGAAGTGCTTGCGCAGCGCGCGGAAGATCGACCGGCCGTACGTCACGACCGGAGGAACGTCCTTCAGGTACTTGGTCGGGAAACCGCCGCCCATGTTGACCATGTTGAGCGCGATGCCACGCTCCGCGCAGTCGCGGAACACGGTCGCGGCCATCGCCAGCGCGCGGTCCCACGCCTTCACCTTGCGCTGCTGCGAGCCGACATGGAACGAAATGCCATGCGGTTCGAGGCCCAGGCGCTTGGCGAGGTCGAGCACGTCGACAGCCATTTCCGGGTCGCAGCCGAACTTCCGCGACAGCGGCCACTCGGCGCCGGCGCAGTCGTAGAGGATGCGGCAGAACACCTTCGCGCCAGGTGCGGCACGGGCGATCTTCTCGACCTCGGCGGAGCAATCCACCGCGAAGAGACGGATACCGAGCGCGTAGGCGCGCGCGATGTCGCGTTCCTTCTTGATGGTGTTGCCATAGGAGATGCGGTCCGGCGTCGCGCCAGCGGCGAGCGCCATCTCGATCTCGGCCACCGTTGCGGTGTCGAAGCACGAGCCCATCGAGGCCAGCAGCGTCAGCACCTCCGGCGCCGGGTTCGCCTTGACGGCATAGAACACGCGGCTGTCGGGCAGCGCCTTGGCAAAGGTCTGATAGTTGTCGCGCACGACTTCGAGGTCGACGACGAGGCAGGGCTCGGTGTCGCGGCCTTCGGTACGGCGGGCACGCAGGAATTCGCGAATGCGATCAGTCATGGGAATCTTCCCCATACAGCTTCAGGGACGGCGAACCGTCCGGATGATGCCGATCATTCGGTCCCGACAACCCGCGCTTTGGAGGCGCGAACATGCCTGAACGTCAGATCAACTGTGCTGCCGTGGATTGGATGGGAAAGTCCCGTCCGCACGCCTGGCAATGAAGGACAAGCCTCTTCGGTAATCGCGCCAGCTGGTGGAAAGCTGGCAGAGACCAAAAAAGCCCGCTCCGTCGTTGCTTTAAGTCGCGTCCCCCGTTGAGAGCGGGGTGCGCCGGTTCGCCTCCGGCTGCCAGTCACGGTTGCAAGGAGCAAAGTCGCCTTCAACGGCATCCCTGGAGAGAGATGCTGGCCTCTCGAACTAAGGCTGGAGTGATCCAGCTGTCTCGAGCGACCCTCGGCTTCTTCGTCCCTTGGCGGCTGTCCGGCCTCTTGTCCGGATACCTACCGACTGACACACGACCACAGGCACGTGCGAAATTGGGCAAGGCAGGAAATATGCTTTTTGACTCTGCTTCGCAACAAAATTTTCAGCCCAGGGATAACTTTCTCACACCATCGCGGTGGCGCGTTGCGCTGAGCCCACACTTCGGCACCGAACATGAACGTGTGTTTATGTTCTTTAACGAATTGTTGCGGGAATGAGGCGCGAGAAACGCCTGAGCCGCGCTGGTTTCCAGCGCGCGTGCTTTCGCTCAGCGTGTAAACGGTTCGACGCGCTGCGCGCCGCGGATGAAGCCGATCATGACAGCGACGCCGATCACAAACAGGATCGCCTGGATGATCTGAGTGCCGCGCTCCTCGAGCCCGAACAGGATCGCCAGCGCCCATCCGCCTGCGAAGGCTGCGCCGAACACCTCGGCACCGATCAGGATCGCCGCCGAGATGACGGTGATCACGCTCGGCCAGGCGATCTGGCGGGGCGAAGAGGAACTGGACGGTGTCGACATGGTTCGGTTTCCGGTTGCGGCGGCAATCTGGTTCAAAAACCCCCGCCAATCAAGCGTTAAAGCGCCTCGGGGGATCGTCCGCGCTGCACAGAAAAAGCCGCATTAGGTGCTATATGGAGGATCAAATCGCTTCCCCGCAGAACCCGCTTCTACAGGACTCCGATGACCAACCCGCTTCTGATCGCCTGGCAGACCCCGTTCGAGACGCCGCCCTTCGCCGAGATCAAGCCCGAGCACTTTCTTCCCGCGTTCGAGCAGGCGTTCGCCGACCATGCGGCAGAAGTTAACGCGATTACCCACGATCCCTCGGTGCCGGACTTCGACAACACCGTCACGGCGCTGGAGCGCTCGGGCAAGCTGCTGAACAGGGTCTCCTCCGTGTTCTACGCGCTGGTGTCGGCGCACTCCAACTCGGAGCTCTTGGCGATCGAGAGCGAGGTCTCGCTGCGTCAGGCGCGGCACTGGAATCCGATCATGATGAATGCCGTGCTGTTCGGCCGCCTCGCCAAGCTCTACGAAAACCGCGCTGCGCTGAAGCTGACGCCGGAGCAGCTGCGCCTGCTTGAGCGGACCTACACCCGCTTCCAGCGCTCGGGCGCCGGCCTCACCGACGAGAAGAAGGCCCGCCTTGCCGCCATCAACGAGCGGCTGGCCCAGCTCGGGACCGAATTCAGCCACCACCTGCTCGGCGACGAGCAAGCCTGGAGCCTGGAGTTGGGCGAGGACGATCGCGGCGGCCTGTCGGAGGCCTTCATCGCCGGCGCCAAGGCGGCGGCCACGGAGCGCGGCAAGGACGGCAAGGCGCTGATCACGCTGTCACGCTCTTACGTGGAGCCGTTCCTGCAAAGCTCGACCCGGCGCGACCTGCGCGAGAAGGTCTACAAGGCCTTCATCGCCCGCGGCGATAACGGCAACGCCAACGACAATGCGGCTACTATCGGCGAGGTGCTGAAGCTGCGCGAGGAGACCGCCAACATCCTCGGCTTCCCGACCTTCGCCGCCTACCGGCTTGAGGACTCCATGGCCAAGACGCCGGATGCCGTGCGCGGCCTCTTGGAGCGGGTCTGGAAGCCGGCCCGCGCCCGCGCCATGGCCGACCGCGATGCGCTGCAGGCGCTGGTGACGGAAGAGGGCGGCAACTTCGAACTCGCGCCGTGGGACTGGCGTCACTATGCCGAGAAGCTGCGCCAGCGCCGCGCCAACTTCGACGATGCGGCGATCAAGCCGTACCTGACGCTGGAAGGCATGATTGCGGCCGCTTTCGACGTGGCCACGCGCCTGTTCGGCCTCACCTTCACCGAGCGCACCGATATTCCGGTCTGGCAGGCGGACGTGCGCGTCTGGGAGGTCAGGGATGCGCAGGACAAGCACAAGGCGCTGTTCTATGGCGACTACTTCGCCCGCGCCTCGAAACGCTCCGGCGCCTGGATGACCTCGCTACGCGATCAGCAGAAGCTCGACGGCGATGTCGCGCCGCTGATCCTCAACGTCATGAATTTCTCCAAGGGCGCCGATGGCCAGCCGTCGCTGCTGTCGCCGGACGATGCCCGCACGCTGTTCCACGAGTTCGGCCACGCCCTGCACGGCATGCTCTCGAACGTTGTTTATCCGTCGCTGTCCGGGACCTCCGTCTTCACTGACTTCGTCGAACTGCCGTCGCAGCTTTACGAGCACTGGCAGGAGCGGCCGGAGGTGCTGCAGACGTTCGCGCGGCATTACCAGACCGGCGAGCCGCTGCCGGACGATCTGCTCAAGCGCTTCATCGCCGCCCGCAAGTTCAACCAGGGCTTTGCCACCGTTGAGTTCGTCTCCTCGGCGCTGATCGACCTCGAGTTCCATACCCAGCCGTCATCGGCGAGCCAGGACGTGCGCGCCTTCGAGCGCAAGGAACTGGAGAAGATCGGCATGCCGGCGGAAATCTCGCTGCGGCACCGGCCGACCCAGTTCGGCCATATCTTCTCGGGCGGCCATTATGCGGCCGGCTACTACAGCTACATGTGGTCGGAAGTGATGGACGCGGATGCGTTCGGCGCCTTCGAGGAGGCGGGAGACATTTTTGCGCCGGCCGTTGCCAAGCGTCTGCACGACGATATTTATGCGTCGGGAGGATCACGCGATCCTGAAGAGGCGTATATTGCCTTCCGCGGGCGCAAGCCCGAGCCTGATGCCTTGCTTCGCCGCCGCGGGCTTCTGACCGAACCCGGCGCCGCCTGAGGTGATGTTGATGCTGCGATACCTCCGCTTCGCCGGTTTCCTCGTGGCGCTGATGCTGATCGGCGTGCCGGTCGCACATGCTCACCCGCATGTCTGGGTGACATCGAGCAGCGAATTGATCTATGCGCCGGATGGTTCGGTCACCGGCGTTCGCCACGCATGGACGTTCGACGACATGTTCTCGACCTATGCGCTGCAAGGCATCGAAACCAAGACCAAGGGCGTCTACACGCGCGAAGACCTGGCCCCGCTGGCGCAGGTCAACGTCGATTCGCTGAAGGAGTTTGCCTACTTCACCTACGCCAAAGTCGGTCCAAAAAAGGAAAAGCTTGGCGAGCCGGTCGACTACTTCCTTGAGTACAAGGACAGCAAGCTGGTGCTCAACTTCACGCTGCCTTTGAAAGTCGAGCCGAAGACACCCGAACTCGTTCTCGAAATTTACGATCCGTCCTATTTCGTGAACTTCGTGCTGGCGGAGAAAGAGCCGCTGAAGCTTGTTGGCGCACCGGCTAACTGCAAGCTCGCGGCGCAGAAGTCGGCGGAGGCTCCGGCGCAGACCATGAGCGAACAGAATTTTCTCAACGGCGCGAACGCCAACTACGGCGCGAATTTCGCCAACCGGCTGACGGTGGCTTGTCAGTGAGGTTTTTCCGCATTTCGTCCAGCGTCTGGGTTGCCATGGCTGCGATCGCTGCGATCGCACTCGCCGATGCGGCGCTTCACGTGATCATGGCGCAGACGCCGTTCGGCGGGCCACGTCCGCCTGCCGGCGCCCAGCAGAGCAGCGGTCTGTTCGGCTGGATTCTGGCGATGCAGTCGGATTTCTACCGGCAGATGTCGGGCGCGATCCGCGCCGCCAAGACGGACGGCAGCGCGGTGACGACCCTGCTGGGCATCTCTTTTCTTTACGGCATCTTCCACGCCGCCGGGCCGGGCCACGGCAAGGCAGTGATCTCGTCGTATCTTGTGGCCAATGAGGAGACGGCGCGGCGCGGCATCGTGCTGTCGTTTGCCTCCGCCTTCCTTCAGGCGCTGGTCGCGGTGCTGATCGTTGGTATCGGCGCGCTGCTTCTGAATGCGACGGCCAAGACCATGTGCAGCACCGAGCGCGTGATCGAGATCGCGAGCTACGCGCTGATCGCGGCGTTCGGCGCGCGGCTGGTCTGGACCAAGGGCCGCGGTTTCATCGGCGCGCTTCAACGCGAGCGGAATGTCGTGGCCGCTCCGGCTCTGGCGCCCGCGCTACCGCACGTGCATGAAGCCGCTGCCGCGCCTGTGCACGGCCACGCCCATGCGCATCACCATCATCACGACCATGGTCACAACCACGACCATCATCACGATCACGGCCATCATCACCACCATGGCGCACACGACCATGCTCATCATCATGGTCACAATCCGGAGCATGGTGCACCCGGCCATGTCCATGACGAGCATTGCGGCCACAACCATGGCCCGACGCCGGATCAGCTTGCAGGTCCCGGCGGCTGGTCGCGCGGGCTTGCGGCGATCTTCGCCGTCGGATTGCGGCCGTGCTCGGGGGCGATCCTCGTCCTCGTATTCGCGCTGGCGCAGGGCCTGTTCTGGGCCGGTGTCGCTGCGACCTTTGTCATGGGTCTCGGCACCGCGATCACGGTCGCGACGATCGCATTGATCGCCGTCTCCGGCAAAGGGCTGGCGCGGCGTCTCGCCGCGGGCCGCGAAGGCGGTGGCGTGCTGATCCTGCGCGGCATCGAGTTCGGCGCGGCAGGGCTCGTGCTGCTGCTCGGCGCCGGCCTTCTCATGGGCTATCTCTCGGCCGAGCGGGTCACCTGCTTCTGATTGCGGACGAGCTTGACATCACCGGCCCAAGGCGCGATCCCAGACCTCATGGCTGTCATCGTCCCGTTCGATAAAAATCTTGGTGCCGCTGAGCCGATGCCAAACCGCGTCGGCGTGATACTGGTCAATCTCGGCACGCCCGATACCGCGGACGCCAAAGGCATCCGCGTTTATCTGCGCGAGTTTCTCTCCGATCGCCGCGTGATCGAAAATCAGGGCCTGATCTGGAAGATCATCCTTGAGGGCATCGTTCTGCGCATCCGCCCGGGCCGCAAGGCGGTCGATTACCAGAAGATATGGAATACCGATAAGAACGAGTCCCCGCTGAAAACCATCACGCGCGCGCAGGCGGAAAAGCTCGCCGCCTCGATCGCTGATCATCGTCATGTCGTCGTTGAGTGGGGCATGCGCTACGGCAATCCGTCGCTCAAGTCCGCCATCGAAAAGCTGACCGCGCAGGGCTGCGACCGAATCCTCGTGGTGCCGCTCTATCCGCAGTACTCCGCCTCGACCTCGGCGACGGTTGTCGACAAGGTCGCGGACGCGCTCGCCAAGATGCGCAACCAGCCGACGCTGCGCGTCGCGCCGCCGTACTACGACGAGCCGGTGTACATCGATGCGCTTGCCGCTTCGATCAAAGCCCACCTGGCGACATGCACGTTCGAACCCGAACTGATCATGGCGTCATTCCACGGCATGCCGCAGTCTTACGTCGACCGCGGCGATCCATACGAGAAGCACTGCATCGCCACGACCGATGCATTGCGCGCCAAGCTCGGTCTCGACGAGAAGCGGCTGATGCTGACGTTCCAGTCGCGCTTCGGCTACGAGAAGTGGCTCCAACCCTACACCGACAAGACCATCGAGGACTTGGCGAAGAAGGGACTGAAGCGGCTCGCGATCGTCACGCCGGGCTTTTCCGCCGATTGTCTCGAAACGCTGGAGGAGATCGCGGGCGAAAACGCCGAGATATTCCACCACAACGGCGGCGAGCAATTCACCTACATTCCCTGCCTTAACGACAGCGACGAAGGCATGGATGTGATCCGTCAGCTGGTGCTTCGCGAGTTGCAAGGCTGGATATAGCGGCTGGATATAGCGGCTGCTTCTCACTTCGCTGCCGCAACATCCGGCTGTTGGTTGAACGCCGGATGAATGCAAGAGCCTTCCTGCAGATATAATTTCCGCACTTGCGGCGTTTCCGCCTCTGGTTCCGTCACCCGGCGACCCTATTCTCGAACCGAACAGGGAGTTGATGCGACAAAGACATGAGGACGACTGTCTGGCGGGCTTGACCGGCTGACAGCAACCGCACCACGTTTCGCTTTTGCCGCAGGGGATTCCGATGTCGGGTTTTGATATTTTCGCAATTGGTTTTGTGCTGCTCGTCATCTTCACGCTGTTTGCCGGCGTAAAGACCGTATCACAGGGTTACGACTGGACCATCGAGCGCTTCGGCAAGTACACCCGCACGCTCTCTCCGGGCCTCAACATCATCGTGCCGTTCCTCGACCGGGTCGGCCGCAAGATCAACATGATGGAGCAGGTGATCAACATTCCCGAGCAGGAGGTGATCACCAAGGACAACGCGACCGTCACGGTCGACGGCGTCGCGTTCTATCAGGTGTTCGACGCCGCGAAGGCGAGCTACGAGGTGTCCGACCTCAATCAGGCGATCATCACGCTGACCATGACCAACATCCGCTCGGTGATGGGCGCGATGGACCTCGACCAGGTGCTCTCGCATCGTGACGAGATCAACGAGCGCCTGCTGCGCGTCGTCGACGCCGCCGTGTCGCCGTGGGGCCTCAAGGTCAACCGTATCGAGATCAAGGACATCGTGCCGCCGGCCGACCTCGTCGAGGCGATGGGACGGCAGATGAAGGCCGAGCGCGTCAAGCGCGCGGACATTCTCCAGGCCGAAGGCCAGCGGCAGTCGGAAATCCTGCGCGCCGAGGGCGCCAAGCAGTCGCCGATTCTTCAGGCCGAGGGCCGCAAGGAAGCCGCATTCCGCGACGCCGAGGCGCGCGAGCGTTCGGCCGAGGCGGAAGCCAAGGCGACGCAGATGGTCAGCGAAGCGATTTCGAAGGGTGACGTCGCCGCGCTGAACTACTTCGTCGCCGACAAGTACATCAAGGCGTTCGGCCAGCTCGCCGAGTCGCCGAACCAGAAGGTGATCATGCTCCCGGTCGAAGCGATGAGCATGCTAGGCTCTCTCGCAGGCATCGGCGAAATCGCCAAGGCCACGTTCGGCGACAGTGCCGCGGGAGCTGCGGGCCGGCGTCCGACGGTACCCAACACCGGTGCGGGCACGGCCCCGAAGACCTGAACGGATGGATAACTGCCATGATTGAGTGGCTTGCAAAACTCGGAACGTGGAATTGGCTCGTCATCGGCCTCGTGCTGATGGCGCTGGAGCTGATCGCGCCGGGCGTCTTCCTGCTGTGGCTCGGGCTCGCGGCGCTCGTCGTCGGTGTGCTGTCGTTCGTGATCGACTGGGGCTGGCAAACGCAGATCATCGTGTTCGCGGTTCTGTCGATCGCAGCCGTGCCGCTGTGGAGGTCGGTCGCGCGGCGAAACGCGGCCGTCACCGACAACCCGCACCTCAACCGGCGCTCGGACGCGCTGGTCGGGCGCACCTTCACGCTCGACAAGCCGATCGTCGACGGCACGGGCACCGTGCGGATCGATGACACCGTCTGGCGTGTTTCCGGCCCGGATGCACCGGCCGGCAGCCGCGTGCAGGTGGTAAAGTCGGATGGCGCGAGCCTAGTGGTCGGGCTCGCTTGATCATGCCTGACTATCACGGCTTGAATGGCGGCCAGCGGTCTGCGAACTTTTGCAGCGGCAGGACAAGTTCCATCAGTTCGCGCCCGCCCGCAGTGAGCCGATAACCGCCCGCGTCGAGATTCTCGACAAGCCCCGCTTCGCGCAATTCGGACAGCCGCTCGTTGAGGACGGTTGGCGACGCGTCGTCGCAGGCCTCGCGCAGCGCACGTGACGTCAGCGGTGCGTCGCGCAATTCCCAAACCACCCGCAGCGTCCAGCGGCGCCCGAGCAGGTCGAGCAGCGCCATGACCGGGCGGCCCGTGCGCGACCCGCGCACCCGTTTTGCAAGCCTGGTATTCGCCGATTTGGCCATGCCGCCACCTGTTGAGCTCTTGCGCTACTGAAATTGTAGCAATATGCTATGATTAATGTAGCACAGGAGTCCATGATGTCATCATCGCCGCGCATCGCGCCGCTCGAGCCGCCTTACGCACCGGACATTCAGGAGCAGTTCGACAAGGTCATGCCGCCGGGCGTGCCGCCGCTGGTCCTGTTCCGTACCATCGCGACCAGTGCACGTGCGTATGGCAAGCTGCGCGGCGGCAGTTTGCTCGATCGCGGTCCGCTGACCTTGCGCGAGCGCGAAATCGTCATCGACCGCACCTGCGCGCTGAACGGATGCGAATATGAGTGGGGCGTGCACGTCGCGATCTTCCAGGCTCCGGCGAAACTGACCGATGAGCAGGTTCGCGCGACCGTGCTGGGCGACGCCGATGCATCGTGCTGGTCGGAGTCCGAACAGGCGCTGATCGCCGCCGTCGATGCATTGCATCGCCGCTCGGCGTGGACCGACGACGAATTCGCGGCGCTAAAGGCGCACTACGACAACGACAAGATTCTGGAGATCATCCAGCTTTGCGGCTTCTATCGAACGATTTCGTATTTCGCCAACGGCTTGAAGCTGCCGCTGGAGCCGGCAGCCGCGCGCTTCCCGAAAACCTAGGCGACGCCGGCCTGGAGGAGATCGTGCAGCCGCACGATGCCGACCGGCTTCTTGCCGTTCGTCACGATCAGCGTCGTGATCTTCGACGAGTTGAGGATCTCCAGCGCTTCGCTGGCGAGCATCTCGGGATGAACCGTCTTCGGATTCTTCGACATCACGTCGTCGACCCGCGCCGTCATCAGGTCCGGGCGCATGTGTCGCCGCAAGTCACCGTCCGTGACCATGCCGACAATTTCACCGCGGGTGTCCACGATCGCGACGCAGCCGAAATTGTTGGACGTCATTTCGACCAGTGCGTCGGACATCTTGGTGCCGAGCGGCTTGGTCGGTACGGCGTCGCCGGTGTGCATCAGGTCGCGCACGAACTTCAGCATTGCGCCGAGCTTGCCGGAGGGATGCAGCACGCTGAAATCGACCGGCGTGAAGCCCCGGCCTTCCAGCAGCGCGACGGCGAGCGCATCGCCGAGTGCCAGCTGCATCAGCGAGGAGGTGGTCGGCGCGAGGTTATGCGGACAGGCCTCGCGCGCCTTCGGCAGCGTGAGACAAACGTCTGCGGCCTTGCCGAGCGTGGAGTCCGGTTCGGCGGTCACCGCGATCAGGCCGATACGAAAGCGACGTGAATAGTTGATGAGGTTCTTCAACTCCGCCGTCTCGCCCGACCACGACAGCGCCATGATGACGTCGTCCGGCGTGATCATGCCGAGGTCGCCGTGCGAGGCTTCGGCAGCATGCACGAAGAAGGCGGGGGTGCCGGTGGAGGCGAAGGTCGCCGCCATCTTGCGGCCGATGTGCCCGGACTTGCCGAGCCCGGAGACGATGACGCGGCCGCGCGCCGTCCGCATCAATTCGACCGCTGACACGAAGGCCGGGCCGAGAGCGGAATTCAGGGCGGCGGCCAGCGCCGTGACGCCACCGGCCTCGGCTTCGAGCGTGCGGAGCGCGGATGCGCCCGCCGGCGACGCCTCTGTATTCGCGGAAGGGGTGGGCGTCCGCGGTTTCGAACGGGTCATCAGGAAATCCAACTGCACGGGCCCGGCCGCTGAGCGGTCCCGAGCTGACCGGCTTCATACCACAGCGGGGCCGGTGAGGCGACGCACGAGGGCGGAAGCAACGGCTCGTTAACCATAATTGTTTTAACTCCATTAACGAGATCGAGCTGCGTTCCGTGCGGGTCGGTTTCGGCAAAATATTGATTTTGCTGGAGTTTACAGTGTGAAGGTCAGTCGGCGGGGTTGGGGTCCGGTTCCGGACCGCCGCGAGCGCGGCCTTTGGCCATGCGCTCTCCAGCCATGTCTTCTTCAGTTATGTCTTTTCCAGCCATGCCTGCTTCTCGGCGCGACGCTGTTGCTGGTAACGCCGACGCACGCACAGACCGTGACGTCCGAGATGCTGCGGCCGGTGCAGGGTACGACCACGGCGCCGGCCGACTCGTCGCTGCGCAAGACGCCGCTCGTCTCCGGCGTGCTGCCGAACCCCGGTGGCCCCGATCCACGTCCGCTGTCGCAGCGGCCGCCGCCACCGCCCGAGCCCGAGGCGCCCGCGCCCTCGCGCATCAACCGTTTGCAGACGTTCGAGGTGCCGCCCGCGTCGGGTGCCGGCACGACCGGTTTCGACTCGCTCAATCGCAAGCGCGCGAAGGCGAAGGCGCGCCCCGGTGCGCCAAAGCCGAAGACACTGCCCGGCGCATCGCCGAAAGGTCCCAGCATCTTCGTGCAGCCGCCACCGCCAACGCCGACCTTTTCCGCGAGTGTGCCGACCGTGACGAGCACGGCCGCGCCCTCGCAGCTCAGCGCGCCGCCGTCCGCGAGCGCGAACCGCGCGCCGGTGTCGCGATCGTTCGCAGGCACCCATCCCGGCTCGCCGTTGCGCCGCCGCCTGAAGCCCGATGACGATCCGTTCGGCGCAGTCGGCGTCACTGCCGGATCTTTCCTTTTGAGGCCGGCGATCGAAGTCTCCGGCGGCTACGACACCAATCCGGCGCGGCTTGCCAACGCCAAGGGTTCGGCGTTCTACGCCATCTCGCCTGAATTGGTCGCCGCCTCGAACTGGTCGCGGCATTCGCTCTCGGCGGATTTGCGCGGCACCTTCACCGGTTATGACATCTCGTCGGGCACGAGCGTCAGCGGCGTCGGCGTGGCGTCGCCAGCGCCGGCGAACATCGACCGGCCGGACTTCACCGGCCGCGTCAATGGCCGTTACGACGTGTCGCGCGACCAGCGCATCAACGGCGAGGGCCGCGCGCGCGTCTCGACCGACAATCCCGGCAGCCCGAACATCCAGGCCGGCCTTTCCAAGTTTCCGCTGTTCACCACGCTCGGCGGCACGCTCGGCGTC
>JBEIPX010000165.1:0-6746 GCA_040376815.1 Bradyrhizobiaceae bacterium | reverse complement strand
GCGCGAGCCGACACTGCCGAAGCCGGATGTCGTGTCGGTGTCGCCCTGGATCACGTCGACCTTGTCGATGCCGATGCCGAGCGCGGCGGACACCATCTGCGCATAGGCGGTCTCGAGGCCCTGCCCCATCGCCTGGGTGCCGGAGTAAAGCGCGACGCGACCCTCGGCGGTCGCCTTCAGCGTGACGGTTTCCTTGTGCTGGTTGCCGCCGGTCCACTCAATGTAGCTCGCGAGCCCGCGGCCATAGAGCAGTCCCTTCTTCTCGGCGGCCTTCTTGCGCGCCTTGAAGCCATCCCAGTCCGCGTTCTTCGATGCCCGCTCCAGCATGTGCGCGAACATGCCGCTGTCGTAGGTTTGCCCGACTGCGTTCTTGTAGGGCATCTGCTCCGGCTTGACGAAGTTGCGCTTGCGGATCTCGCGCGGATCGATGCCGATCTGGCGCGCGGCCGCATCCATCATGCGCTCGACCACGTAGACCGCTTCCGGGCGTCCCGCGCCGCGATAGGCGCCGACCGGCGCGGTGTTCGTCATCACGGCCTTCACCTCGAAATGCACCAGCGGCAGGTCGTAGAGGCCGGTCGCGACGAACGGCCCGAGCACCAGCGGAATGATCAGACCCGTGCCGCTGATGTACGCGCCGGTGCCGGCAACTGACTTCACGCGATACGCCAGCACCCGGCCCTTGGCGTCGAGTGCCATCTCTGCATTCGATGTCAGGTCGCGGCCGTGCGTGCCGCCGACGAATTCGTCGACGCGATCACCACGCCAGCGGATGGTCTTGCCGAGCTTGGTCGCGGCATAGGCGACGATGCCGTCTTCCGGATAGACGCCAGTCTTCTGGCCAAAGCCGCCGCCGAGATCGCCAACCTTCACGCGCACGGTGTCCGGCGCGCGTTTCAGAATATCGGCCGCCAGCCCGTCGCGGGTGCGCGACGCCATCTGCGTCTGGATCTGCATGGTGAGACGCTTGGTCTTCGGATCGACCTCGCCGATGGTCGCGCGCGGCTCCATCGCGCACGGCACGAGCCGCTGGCTCAGCACGTTGTCGAGTTTGACGATGTGCGCGGCCCTGGCGAAAGCTTCCGCGACCTTCTCGGGATTGCCGTAGCTTGATACTGCCGCGACGTTATCAGGTGCGCCCTGCCAGATCACCGCCGCGCCCGGCTCGGTCGCCGCGTGCACGTCGGTCACGGCCGGCAACTCCTCGTAGTCGATCGCGATCGCCTCGGCCGCATCCTGCGCCAGCGCTCGCGAGGTTGCGACAATCGCCGCGACCGGCTCGCCGACGAAGCGAACGATCTCGTGCGCCAGCAAGCGCCGCGGCGGAAACGACGCCGGTGAGCCGTCAGCGCGCTTGAAGATCGGCAGCGTCTGGAGCGTGCCCACGTCGTCGGCGATAAGATCGGCGCCGGTGAAGATCGTCTTCACGCCCGGCATCGCCTTGGCGGCGTCGAGGTCGATCGAGCGAATTTTCGCGTACGCATGCGGCGAGCGCAGCACGTGCAGCCAGAGTGAATCCCCGGCCGGCTGATCGTCGACATATCGCCCCTTCCCGGTGAGCAGGCGTTGATCTTCGAGGCGCTTGACGGGCTGACGCGCGCCAAAGCGCAGATTTCCGGGAAGGATGTTCATTCTGATGTCCTGAAAGGCAGAAGGCGGGCGACGAGTAACCTAGCGCACGGCGGGAACCGGTGGAAACGACTGATTTGCAAGGCGGTTCTGAAATAGGGGCATGCGAGCCATGTTGCAACCCGCCGGTCGGCAATACCCCTGTCATCAATCCCGGTTACCGCGAGGAGCGGCCGGACGCCAGATTCGACCCAGCCGAAAGGGCGCGACGTGACCTATCTTTACCTCTTGGCCGCGATCCTGTGCGAGGTTGCCGGAACGGCGGCGTTGCAGGCGTCCGACCAGTTTTCCAAACCGAAGCCGTTGGTCCTGATGCTGATCAGCTATGTTGCGGCGTTCTACTTTCTCTCCCTCACGCTCAAGGGCATGCCGGTCGGTATTGCGTATGCGATCTGGTCGTGCCTGGGTGTGGTGCTGATCTCAACGATCGGGCTGGTCTGGTTCGGTCAGCGGCTCGACAACCCCGCCATCGTCGGCCTTGGACTGATCGTGGCCGGCGTTGCCACCATCAACCTGTTCTCGGATACGGTCAGCCACTAGTAGCGGCTTCATTGCTGGCTTCCCACCATTGCTGTTTCATGCGCCGTCCCGACAGTTGCGCAATCCAACAAGTAACAAACTAGGGAGAAGCAGCATGGCGAGTGTGAAGCAGGAGCGCGATGGCGCCGTCGGCATTCTGACGCTCGATGATCCCGCAACGCTGAATGCGATGACGCCCGACCTGCTCGGCGGCCTCGCGGCGGCCATTGCGCAAGCGGAAAGCGATCCGGACGTCCGCGCGCTCGTGCTCACCGGCGCAGGGCGCGGATTCTGTTCGGGGCAGAATCTCAAGGCCTTCGAGGTGCTCGGCAGCGACATCGTCGCCGGCGTCATGACGCATTACTGGCCGGCGATGCAGGCCATGCGCAGCTGCCGCGTCCCCATCGTCGTTGCGGTCAATGGCGTTGCGGCCGGGGGTGGATTCAGTCTCGCCATGTCGGGCGACATCATCCTCGCTGCGCGATCAGCCAGATTCATTCAGGTGTTCAGCCGCATCGGCCTCGTGCCGGATCTCGGCTCGACCTGGCTCTTGCCGCGCCTGATCGGCCGTCAGCGCGCGCTCGAACTGATGCTGCTCAACGAACCGCTGTCCGCCGAACACGCACATGAGTGGGGTTTGGTGCGGCAGGTCGTGGATGACGAACAACTGCTGTCTGAAGCGATCAAGCTGGCGAAGCGGCTCGCGGAGGGTCCGACGCGGGCACTGATTGCGACACGCATGCTGCTCGATGAGAGCGAGCACGCGTCTTATGCCGATCAATTCCGCAAGGAGATCGAAGTCCAGGCAGACATCCGCAAGAGCGAAGATGCTCTCGAAGGCCGCCGCGCCTTCACCGAGAAACGTGCCGCGCGTTTTACGGGGCGCTAGTCACTCACGCAAAGTACAGCTGAAAAGACTGCGCGGAAGCTCCCCTTTTGGGGCGAGCCTCCGCGCATCTAAGTCTGAACCTGCCGTCGCGTATTCCGCAAAAGTGGGTACCGGTTTTGCGATCAGAATACGCGGGATATGCGATCAGGGAATCGGGCATCCATCTGGAGGACGGGTGGCCAGGTTCAGGGCTGAGTCGAGTGTTCGTCAGGCTTGCCAGAACGGCTTGTTCACCTCGCTGGCGACGCTGCTCCAGCTCTGGCCGAAGTCGTTGAGCGCATGCTCCGGCAGCTGAGCCAGATCACGGCGCTGGCGATAGCGCACGAGCCAGGTCTTGAGGGTCTCGCCGAGGTGCGACAGGTCGAACGAAACATGATTATTCGTCATTGAATGGGTATGCAGAACGGACATGGCCAGCTCCTTTTGAATTCGTCTGAAAAGGAATATGGGCTGATTTAGCACTTGCAACAAACGACACTTTGTCCCTAGATACATGAGCATATCTCATGTATCGGAGCTCCCATGGCGCGGCTTCCTTCCCTGAACGGCTTGCGGGCTTTTGAAGCTTCGGCGCGGCATCTCAGCTTCACGCTTGCGGCCGCCGAGCTGAACGTCACGCAGACGGCAATCAGCCATCAGATCAAACGGTTAGAAGACGAGATCGGCATCAAGCTGTTTGTCCGGAAGAACCGCACCCTCGCCCTCACTCCAGCCGCGCGCGACTACCTGCCCGGTGTCCGCGCCGCCTTCCAGGATCTGCGCCTCGCGACCGAACGGCTCATGCGCAAGGACGACGACCGGGTGCTGTCGGTCTCGACCCTCGCCTCGCTTGCCGCGAAGTGGCTGCTGCCCCGCCTCAGCGGTTTCCAGCAGCTTCACCCCGAGATTGACGTCCGTCTCACCACGTCGACCAACCTGGTCGATTTCATCCGCGACGATATCGATGTCGCGATCCGCTACGGCCGCGGCAACTGGCCGGGACTGCGCGCCGACTGGCTGATGGCGGATGAGGCGTTTCCGGTTTGCAGTCCGGCGTTGATGAATGGCGACAAGCCGCTGCGAACGCCCGAGGACCTGAAGCATCACGTCCTGTTGCACAACGACCAGAACATGGAGGCCTGGCAGGTGTGGCTGACCGCGGCCGGCACCGATGTCGATCTGTCGAACAACCACAAGCTGACCTTCGATCTCGTCTTCATGACCGTGCAAGCTGCGATCGACGGGCTGGGCATCGCGATCGTGCCGCGTCCCTTCGTTCGGGACGATATCGCCAACGGGCGGCTGGTCGTCCCCTTCAACATCTCTCCGCCGTCCGACATGGGCTTCTATTTCGTCTGCCCGCATAACGCTGCGAATGCCCCGAAAACAAAGGCGTTTCGCGAATGGCTGGTCCAGTCGGCAAAGAACTAAGTAGCGGGGCGTTCAGAGGTCCACATCATCCGGGCCGAGAGCTCGTGATGCGGACTTCGGAATTGGACACGAGCGTCACGCCGAGTGCGGCATGTTCCAGGCGCGAAACATCTGCCGCCAGTACCAGCGATTGAACTCGAGCGCGGCGATTGTCGCATCGGCCGGCGTCACGAGGCGGCGACGGGTGCGGCGCGACGGAGCGCCGCTGTCGCGCAAGCCTTCCGCAACCGGCTCTGCGACGATCGACGGCGAAGGCACCTGATCCAGCTCGATGATGCCGGTGGATTCGCCATGCCCGAAGGTCAGGTGCGCGCCGAACTTGCGCGCCAGCGCCTTCATCGGTTCGTTTTCCGAGCCGGTGGTGATGCGCACGCGCTTGAAACCGGCGCGACGCGCCGCGTCCAGCACCTTCTCGAACAGCCTGGAGCCGAGACCCTGACGGCGCACGTCCAGTTCGACGCTGAACGCCATCTCCGGAAGATAACCGGATGCCTTCTCGGGCTGATGCAATTCGGCCGCGCCATGCACCTCGCCGTTGTCGGTAAAGTAGGCGACGACAATCGTGCCGTCCCTCGCCGACTTGGCTGAATAGGCTTCGATGAAACTGTCGTCGACGACGCCGTTGAAACGGTTACGGCGGCTGTCACGATCGAGACGCAGCAGATGATCCCTCAACAGCGGCATTTCGCTGGGAGAAAGCGTGCGAATGGTGCCCTTGGTCAGCGCGGCACCGGCGGTCTCGACTTCAGTCATAACGTGCTCCTCTGGTTACCCTCGAGGATGCGGTTCGATTCCCTAGACCTCCAATATTGTGCGCCGCAACAGATAAATCAAGGCCTGCGACATCTTATACATCGCAGTGATATCAGATACTTAGACGTACACAGACCTGTACTGCAATTTTAACATGACGACCGCAATCAAAGAACCATCTGCGTCTGGGTGACCACCGCCACGAGTTTCCCCTCCGCCGTTTCGATGCGGGTGGTCCAGACCTGGGTGCGCCGTCCGCGGTGCACCGGCGTGGCCGTGGCGGTCACCGTCGAGCCTTCCTTGGCGCCACCGAGGAAATTGGTCTTGCTCTCGATGGTCGTCGTGCCCTTTGCGTCCGCCGGTAGGTTGATGACCGTACCCACGGCCCCCACCGTGTCAGCGAACGCCATCACCGCGCCGCCGTGAATGGTGTTGCCGGCGGTGCAGAGATCAGGCCGCACCACCATCGTCGCCGTGACCTTGTCGAGTTCGGCAGCGACGAAGGTGATGCCCATCATCTGCCCCAGCGGCAACGGACGCGACTTGATCTTGTCGAGCAAACTCACAGGCATTCTCCTTGGCCGTTTCTTGATTGAAGATTAAGCGGGTTCGATGCCGCACCACTCGGCAACGAACAGCGCGATGGTGCGGGTGGTCTTGCGCAGCGACTCGAGTTCGACGCGCTCGTTGAAACCGTGCATCCGTTCAGCCTTCGCGCCGAAGCACAGGCTCGGGATGCCCTCGTTCAATCCGTAGAAGCGCGTATCGGTCAGCGCGGTGAACGTAAGGTCCTGCAACTTGCCGCCGTAGATCTGGCTGTACGCGTCGCGCAGCACGCGCTCGGGCGCGTCCGCATCCTTCAACTCATAGCCTTCCGACAGGAAGCCGGACCACTCGATCGACGGCGGATTGTTGGCGAGAAAGCGATGCGTGCGCGATGCTTCGCTGACGCACGCCGCGATCTCCTTCTGGCAGTCCGCAACCGACCAGCCGGGCAGTACGGCGATCCGGCAATCGACATCGCACCACGCGGGAACGCTCGACGCCCAGTCGCCGCCCTGGATGATGCCGGGGTTGAAATTGATCGGATGATCGAGCGCGCCGAAGAAATGATCCTTCACCGCGCGCTTGTTCCATTCGACTTCCAGCCCCTCGAGCGCGTGGATCAGATGATACGCCGCCTTGATCGCATTCGAGCCGACACCCGCCTCGAACACATGCGCGGGGATGCCGCGCACCTTCAGCCGAAACCAGATCACGCCGACCTGCGAGCGCACCAGCGCGCCGCCGGTCGGCTCCGGAACGAAACAGCAGTCGGCGCGATAGCCACGCTGCAAGGTTGAGAGCGCGCCGACGCCGGTGCTTTCCTCCTCGATCACCGACTGAAAATGAATCCGCGCGGTCGCCCGGAAGCCGGCTGCGCCGATCGCGTCCAGCGCATAGAGCGCAGCGATGGTGCCGGATTTCATGTCGCCGGCGCCACGGCCATACATCCAGCCATCCTTCACCACCGGCGAGAACGGCGGCGTGTCCCACATGTCGAGCG
>JBEIPX010000374.1:0-3648 GCA_040376815.1 Bradyrhizobiaceae bacterium | reverse complement strand
TTGCGGTGCCGGCAGGCTATGAGGCGCAGGTGCGGCCCCGCTCGGGCCTCGCTGCCAAGCACGGGATCACCGTGCTCAACGCGCCGGGAACCATCGACGCCGATTATCGCGGCGAGGTCGGCGTGCTGCTGATCAACCACGGCAACGCGACTTTCCCGATCCGGCGCGGTGAGCGCATCGCCCAGATGGTCATCGCACCCGTCACCCAGGTGGAACTGACCCTTGTCGCTTCGCTTTCGGAAACCGGCCGGGGCAGCGGCGGATTCGGCTCGACCGGGCGCTGAGAGCATGATCCGGAAAAGTGTGAAGCGGTTTTCCGGCAAGATCATGCTCAAACAAAAGGTTATGCGGCTTCCACGCAGCGCCTGCAGCGCAATTTGAATCGGCCTCTCCCCGTTCACGATCTGGACTCTTACGGCTCGACTCCACTCGGGGGTATTGTCGAATGATTCGCGCGATGGAGCGGCCATCGCGCGACGGGGAACGCGCGTGCGTTCGATTGCTGATCAAGCCACGCCGTGGCCTCCGGTTGCCCGCATCGGCCGGAGACCGCGGCACGCGGCAGTTGGGGCATCCATGTCAGGCGTGATTGCGGCCATGCGTCGGACCTTGCTGTCGTGCACGACACTTGCACGCCGCTGCCGCGCCGCCGTTGCCTGGTCTTTGGCTCTGGCACCTGCCGTGATCGCAACGCCCGCTTTCGCCGACGATCCGCTACGGCTTTTGTCGCTGTTGTACCTCGACCGTCAGGAAATCGCCGCGCTGACGACCGCGGCCGCTGTGCTGGCCTTCACCGTCTTCGCCACCATCCTCTTGATCCGCACGCGCGTGCGCGCCGCCGACACCGAGATGCAGTTGCGGCTGCGCAATCAAGCCTTGCAATCGGAGGCTGACCGCTTCCGCGCGCTGCTGTTCGCCGAACCGCAGGTGCTGATCGCGTGGCCCGCTGGCGACGAGCGCCCGCAGATCAGCGGCGATGTGGGGCTGCTCATGCCGCATCACGGCGCCGATGCATATCAGCGCGTGCTCGCCTTCGGATCGTGGCTGCATCCGGAACCCGCCTTGCAGATAGATCGCGCCGTCGATGCGCTGCGCACCAGCGGCGAAGGCTTCACACTGCACCTCACCACATCGATCGGGCGCACCATCGAGGCTATGGGCCGCGCCGTTGGCGGGCAGGCCATCGTCCGCATTCGCGAACTCTCCGGCATCCGCCGCGAGCATGCCGAGCTGACGCAAAAGCATCGCGCGCTGATCGCCGAGACGGACATTCTGCGCACATTCGCGTCCGCCGTCCCCGCGCCGGTCTGGACACGCGATACAACCGGGCGTCTCGGCTTCGCCAACGCCGCCTACGCGGAAGCGACGGAAGCCGCCTCTCCGACCGATGCAGTTTCGCGCGACCTCGAACTGCTCGACAGCGCCGACCGCGAAGACATGGCCAACGCGCTCGCTCATCAGGGCGCGTTCAGCGCGCGGCTGCCGGTCGCGATCCGCGGCGAACGGCGGATTTTCGACGTGCGGGCGATGCGCGTGGCGCAAGGCAGCGCCGGCGTCGCCATCGACGTGACCGAAGCCGCCGCGCTGAAGGCGGCGTTGGTGCAGATGGCCGAAGCGCATCGCCGCACGCTCGATCAGCTCTCGTCTGGCGTCGCCGTCTTCGACGGCCAGCGCAGACTCGCGTTTTACAACGACTCCTACCGCAGGCTCTGGGACCTCGACCGCGCCTTCCTCGACACCTTCCCGGACGACTCCAGCGTGCTGGATCGATTGCGCGTGGCGCGCAAGATTCCGGAACAGCAGGATTTCCGCGCGTGGAAAGCCAAGCTGCACGAGGCCTATCAGGCCGTCGAACCGGCCAAGGACACGTGGTATCTGCCGGACGGCCGCGCCGTCAGCATCGTCACGACGCCCAATCCCGAAGGCGGCGTCACCTACCTGTTCGACGACGTCACTGAAAGTCTCGAACTCGCACGGCGTTTCGACAAGCTGATCCGCGTCCAGAAGGAATCGATCGACAATCTCGCCGAAGGCGTTGCGGTGTTCGGCAGTAACGGCCGCGCGCAGCTGTTCAATCCGGCGTTCGCGCGGATGTGGAAGCTGTCGCCCGAAACGCTGCAACTGCAGCCGCACATCGACGCAGTCGTGGACTGGTGCAAGCCCTTGTTCGACGATGCCGCGATCTGGCAGACGCTGCGCGATGCCGTGACCTCGATCGAAAATCGCTCAACCGTTCCGCTCAAGCTCGAACGCAAGGACGGCAGCGTCCTCGACTGCATGACCATGCCGCTGCCGGACGGCGCGACGATGCTCACCTTCCAGGACACCACCGACACGGTGAACGTCGA
This sequence comes from Bradyrhizobiaceae bacterium, assembly GCA_040376815.1. Classification (GTDB taxonomy): domain Bacteria; phylum Pseudomonadota; class Alphaproteobacteria; order Rhizobiales; family Xanthobacteraceae; genus SG-bin9. The sequence goes on along the minus strand of JBEIPX010000374.1, from coordinate 1,300 downwards.
ACGTGCACTGCGCGAACGCAACGAAGCGCTGGAAACTGCCGACCAGATGAAGGTGGATTTCGTCCACCACGTCTCCTACGAGCTGCGCTCGCCGCTGACCACCATCATCGGCTTCGCCCACTTCCTCAACGATCCCGCCACCGGTCCGCTGACGGAGAAGCAGGGCGAATACCTCGGCTATATCACCTCATCGACCAACGCGCTGCTTGCGATCATCAACAACATCCTCGATCTCGCGACCATCGACGCCGGTGCGATGACGCTCGATCTCGGCACCGTCAACATCCGCGACGCGATCGACGCGGCCGCAGAAGGTATCCAGGATCGTCTCGCCCGCGACCACATTCGCCTTGCTATCAACATCGATCCTTCGCTCAGCGAGTTCGTCGCCGACGAGCGGCGCGTGGTGCAGGTGCTGTATAACCTCCTCGCCAATGCCGCCGGCTTCTCGCCGCCCGATGGCATCATTTCCGTCACGGCGGTGCGCAAGGATCATCACGTGACGTTCAGCGTCACCGATTCGGGCCCCGGCATCGCCCCGGACCTGAAGGACAAGGTGTTCGACTGGTTCGCCACCCACGCCAACGGCTCGAAGCATCGCGGCGCCGGCCTCGGCCTGCCGCTGGTGAAGTCGTTCGTCGAGCTGCACGGCGGCAAGGTGCGAACCGAGTCTGCCCCGGGCCAGGGAACGACCGTGAGCTGCGACTTCCCGCTCGATCAGGCGACCCACCGCAACGCCGCCGAATGACGACACCCGCATCGCCCTTCACCTTCTCGGTCGCTCTCGCCAACGAGGCCGCGACCGCGCAGCTGATGGCCGATCTCGCACTGCTCACCGGCCCGGGCGATGTCATCACGCTCTCCGGCGACCTCGGCGCCGGCAAAACTGCCGCGGCGCGTGCAATGATCCGCTATATCGCCGGCGATCCATCCCTTGAAGTGCCGAGCCCGACCTTCACCCTGATGCAGGGCTACGATCTGCCGCCGTTCCCTGTGCTGCATGCGGACCTCTATCGCATCGGCGATCCGGGCGAACTGGAGGAGATCGGCCTCGCGCCACTGCCGGACGCTACGCTGGCGCTGATCGAATGGCCGGAGCGTGCGCCGGGCGCGCTTCCGGACGATCGGATCGACGTCGCTCTGAGCCATCGCCCGGCACTTGGTTCGAACGCGCGCTCCGCCGAGATCACCGGCTATGGCAACGCAGCTTCGAAGGTGGCGCGGCTTCAGACGCTGCGGCAGTTTCTCGCGCTCGCAGGCTTCGCCGATGCGCGGCGCGAGCGCATGGCCGGTGACGCCT
>JBEIPX010000239.1:0-5398 GCA_040376815.1 Bradyrhizobiaceae bacterium | reverse complement strand
GCGAGGCCGGCGGCAACACGATCCTCGATATCGAGCTTCGCGATCTCGCGTCCGGCAAATCCGATGCGGCCCTTCAGCGGCAGGATGCCCATCGCCGCGCCGAGCAGGGTGGTCTTGCCTGCACCATTGGCGCCGATAATGGTGACGATCTCGCCGTCCATGACCCTGAGCGAAGCCGAGCGAACGGCTTCGACCTTGCCATAGGCAATCGAGACGTCGTCGATCTCAAGCAACACGCTCATGCGGCGCCTCCGAGATAGGCGCGGATGACATCCGGATTGGTCTTGATCGCATCGGGGGTGCCCTCTGCGATCTTGGTGCCGAAGTCGAGCACGACGATCCGTTCGGCGAGATTCATCACGAAGCCCATGTCGTGTTCGACCAGCAGCACCGACATACCCTCGTCGCGCAACTGCCGCAGAAGTTCGGCGAGCTGCTGCTTCTCCTTGTGCCGCAAGCCCGCCGCCGGTTCGTCGAGCAGCAGCAGGATCGGATCGGCGCAGAGCGCGCGGGCAATCTCGACCACACGTTGCTGACCGAGCGAGAGCGAACCCGCAAGCTGGTGCATCTGGTCGGCAAGGCCCACACGCGCAATCTGCCTCGCCGCTTCAGCAAGCAGCTTTGCTTCATCCGCGCGATCGAACCGCAGCATGCTGGCGATCGCACCGGCGTGACCGCGCAGATGTGCGCCGAGCGCAACATTTTCCAGCACCGTCATGTCCGGGATCAGCTTCACGTGCTGGAACGTGCGCGCGACGCCAAGGCGGACGATCTTCTGCGGCGGAATGTCGGTGGTATCCTGGCCGAGGATCGAAATGCGTCCGGCGGTCGTCGGCAGCACGCCGGTGACGAGGTTGAACGTCGTACTCTTGCCGGCACCGTTCGGACCGATCAGCGCCACGATCTCGCGCGCGCCGACGGTAAAGCTGACATCGTTGACGGCAACGACGCCGCCGAACTGCTTGCGAGCGCTCTCGATCGTCAGCAGCGTGCCGGTCGCTGCCATGTCGCGTTCGCGCGCGGGAAGGGCGGCGGCGTTTTGCGCCTGCGGGCCGCGTGGCCTCAAGGGCAGCAATGCCATCAGCCGCGGCCACATGCCGTTCGGCGCGAGTTGCAGCAGCGCCACCAGCAGGATGCCGAATACGATGATCTCGAACTGCGTTTCGTTCTTGAACAGCAGCGGCAGATAGCTTTGCAGGATTTCCTTCAGCACCGTGACGATGCCGGCGCCGAGTACCGCGCCCCAGACGTAACCGGCACCGCCAAGCACTGCGACAAACAGATACTCGATGCCTGCCTGCGGGCCGAACGGCGTCGGATTCACCGCGCGCTGGAAATGCGCGTAGAGCCAGCCGGAGAGGCCCGCCAGCACGGCTGCATAGATGAAAACCAGCAGCTTCGCCCGCGCCGTCTGCACGCCGAACGACTCGGCGGCGATATGGCCGCGACGCAATGCACGGATGGCACGGCCGGTGCGCGAGTCGAGCAGGTTCAAGGTCAGCCAAGCGGCGATGATCACGGCCAGCCAGATGGCGAAGTAGATGGTGCGTGGATCGCGCATCTCGAAGCCGCCGATGGCAAGCGGTGGGATGCCGGAGATGCCGTCGTTGCGGCCGAGGATTTCGAGCTTGCTGAAGAGGTAAAAGAGGCTGATGCCCCAGGCGATGGTGCCCAGCGGCAGATAATGGCCGGAGAGGCGCACGGTCATCAATCCGAGGATAACGGCGGCGATGCCGCTGACGACGAGCGACGCCGGCAGCGAGAGCCACGGCGAGAGGCCGTACGAAGTCGTCAGCAGCGCGGTGGTGTAGGCGCCGAAGCCACAGAACGCCGCCTGACCGAACGAGGTCAGTCCGCCGACGCCGGTGAGAATGACGAGGCCCATCGCCACCAGCGCGGCGAGGCCGATGTTGTCGAGCAGCACGATCCAGAACGGCGGAATGCCCGGCACGAACGGGAGCGCCGCCATCACCAGCGCGAAAACGAGAATGGGAAGCCGCTGGGTCATCGATCAGTCGTGCTCCTCTTCGACGGCAGGAGCGGCGAGCGAGCGCAGCACCAGCACGGGGAGGAGAAGGGTGAAGACGATGACTTCCTTGTAGTTCGAAGCATAGAACGACGAGAACGCTTCGACGACGCCGACGAGTACAGCGGCGAGTGCGGTCAGCGGATAACTGATCAGGCCGCCGATGATCGCGGCGACGAAGCCTTTCAGACCGATCAGGAAGCCGGTGTCATAATAGATCGTTGTCACTGGCACGATCAGAATGCCTGACACCGCGCCGATCACGGCAGCGAGGAGAAACGCGAGCTGGCCGGAGAGGGAGGTGCGGATGCCGACAAGCCGCGCGCCAAGGCGATTGACCGCGGTTGCGCGCAGCGCCTTGCCGTAGAGCGTGCGGCCGAAGAACAGCCACAGCGATACGATCAATAGCGCGGTGATCGCATAGATGCCGAGGCTCTGGCCGGTGATGCGCAAGGTACCCAATGTGATCGCGGTCTCCGAGATCGGCGGTCCGCGCAGGCCTTCAGGGCCGAAGAACACGAGGCCAAGGCCTTGCAGCGCCAGATGCACGCCCACGGAAGCGATGAGCAACACCAGCACCGAGGCATGCGCGATCGGCTGATAGGCGATGCGGTAGAGATAGAGCCCGATCGGCGCAACGATTACGAGCGAGAGCAGGAAATTCAGCGCCACCGGATTCTTCGGCCCGGCCACCGCGCCGGTAAGGCCCAGAATGGCGAGCGGCAGCACGGCATAAATGAGAATCGAGCGAAGCACGTTTCGCATCGTCAGCGTGTTGCGCATGGCGATGAGGTCGAAGCAGAGAGCGACAAGGCCGAGAATGACCGCGAGTCGCGCGGTGCCCGGCAGCTTGCCGACGGCGAGCGAGGCATAGGTGAGTGCGCCGAAGGTGACGAATTCGCCCTGCGGAATCAGGATGACGCGCGTAACCGCGAACACCAGCACGAGGCCAAGCCCGAGCAGAGCGTAGATTGCGCCGTTGGTTATGCCGTCCTGCAACAGGAACAGCAGAATTGTCGTATCCAAATCCGGCGCCCTCTCCCGTGGCGGCACGATCCAGCAAGATATGCGTATCGCGCCGGCCGATCACCTGCGGCGGTTGATGCCCGCCCGTCTCAGTTGGTATGATCCGTATGATCGATAACAATTATCGAATATAACCTCAAGCGCGGCGCTCGGCCGCAATCTATAGGGTTCGCGGGATTGCAGCGATGGCTGTTTCAAGGGCTGCGCCGGGCAAGCTGAAGCCGGCACGGGGGATGCCGAAAGCCGCGGTGGCCGGGAACGCGCCGCCAGCCGGTGCGCCGCTCGACATCGGCGAACTGGCCGATCTACTCGGCTATTCGATGAAGCGGGCACAGCTTCGGATCTTCGACGATTTCCTGAGCGTGATGGGGCCGTTGCGGCTCACCCCGGCGCAGTTCTCCGTGCTGCTGCTGCTCGAGCGCAATCCCGGCCGCAATCAGACCGAGGTCGCCAACACGCTCGGCATCCTGCGGCCGAACTTCGTGGCGATGCTCGATGGTCTGGAAGCCCGGGAGCTTTGTACACGCAAGCGCTCGAGCAGCGACCGCCGCTCGCATGTGCTGATGCTGACCGAGAAGGGCAAGGTCACGCTCGCGCGTGCAAAGAAGTGCGTGACTGGCAAGCACGAGGCGCGGCTCAGCGAGGTGCTCGGCGAAGAAAACCGTGTCGCGCTTCTGCGGATGCTGGCGAAAGTCGCGCGGGAGTTTTGAGACTCGCGTCGAGCTAAGCGCGATCACCCGACCAAAATCACCCGCACGTCGTTGACGTTGGTCATGGTCGGTCCGGTCTGGACGAGATCGCCGGTGGCCTCGAAGAATGCGGTGGCATCGTTGTTGACGAGGTATGCCGCCGGATCGAGTCCCTTTTCGCGCATGCTTGCGAGCGTTCGCGCATCGACCATCGCGCCGGCCGGATCGCTTGCCGAGCCTGCGCCGCCGTCGGCGCCGTCGGTGTCGGCAGCGAGTGCCGAAATGCCGTCCGTGCCGGCGAGGTGCTGCGCCAGCGCCAGCGCATATTCCTGGTTCGGTCCGCCGCGGCCGTTGCCGGTGACAGTGACGGTGAGCTCGCCGCCGGACAGGATCGCCAGCTTTTTACCCTCGGCCCTGGCTTTCAGCGCCAGCGCAGCGTGCGCGGCCGCGACCTCGCGCGCTTCGCCTTCGAGGTCCGCGCCGAGATCGAGCGTTTCGTACCCGGCCTGTCGCGCGACGGCGATTGCCGCATCGAGCGAGTCGCGCGGGCGCGCGATAATCGCGTAGCTCGTTGCAGCCAGTTCTGGATCGCTGGGCTTCACGCTTTCGTTCTGCGGATCGGCGAGCGCGCGCGTGATTTCCGCATCCGGGGTCAGCTTGTATTTCGCGATCACTGCCCGTGCGTCCGCGAGCGTCGAGGGGTCAGGCACGGTCGGTCCGGACGCGATCACCGCCGGATCGTCATGCGGGACGTCGGAAATCGCGAGCGTGAGAATCCGCGCCGGGTAAGCCGCCCGCGCGAGCCGTCCGCCCTTGATGCGCGAGAGATGCTTGCGCACGGTGTTGATCTCACCGATCGGCGCGCCGGAGCGCAGCAGAGTGCGGTTTATCTGCTGCTTCTGCGTGAAAGCGACGCCGTCGACCGGCGCGAACCAGTTGGCGGAGCCGCCGCCGGAGATCAGCACCAGTACGAGGTCGTTCGCGTCCGCGCTCTTCGCAAGCTGCAAGGTGCGCTCGGCGGCTTTCAGTCCGGCTTCGTCGGGCACCGGGTGGCCGGCCTCAGTCACCTCGATGTATCGCGTCGGCACGCCATGGCCGTGACGCGTGGTCGCGAGGCCGATCAGGCGCGCCGGATCGAGTTTGAGTGTGTCGACGTAATGCTTCTCCGCCGCGGCCGCGAGCGCCGCGCCGCCCTTGCCGGTGGCCAAAACCATGATCCGGCCACCCGGCAGCGGTGGAAGGTGGCGTGCGAGAATGCGGTCGGGATGAGCGGCGGCGACGGCGGCATCATAGATCGCGCGCAGCAAAGGGCGGGTATCGGTCATGAAGCGAGGTTAGCGCGCGGGAGGTTGAAGAAGAAGGGCGAGGCCTTCTCCTTTATCCCGATTTGCCGCGATGTGGGAGCGCAAAAGAAAACCCCGCGGCAGCGCCGCGGGGTTCTTGTCGTCAGATTGCGTGGGATCAGCCGCCGACTTCGCCGCTGATGATTTCGCCGAACAGCTCCCAGGTCTCGCCCTTGAAGCGTTGCAGCTGAACCTGCTCGATCGGAGCGACATCCGTCGCTCTGTTGGTGGCGGTGATGCCCGGCAGGAAGCCGGTGGCAGCGAAGCCCTTCAGGCTCGCGGCCTGCTTCATCACGTTTGCGCGCGTGAGGTTG
>JBEIPX010000080.1:0-9597 GCA_040376815.1 Bradyrhizobiaceae bacterium | reverse complement strand
CGAGGACTTGCCGCGCTGGAGCGTGCCGAGACGCTTGGCGGCAGCCATGGGCCGTATGCGCTTCAGGCGGCGCTGGCGGCCTGTCATGCCCGCGCCCGCCCGGCCGGGGATACGGACTGGCCGAGGATCGCGGGGCTCTCCGACACGCTGCGGGATGTGATGCCGTCGCCGGTGGTCGATCTCAACCGGGCGGTGGCGCCCAGCATGGCGTGCGGGCCGGACGCCGGGTTGACACTGATCGATGAAATCTCCGAGGCGGCCATGCTGCGCAACTACGCGCCGATGCCGGCGGCGCGGGGCGACTTCCTGTTTCGCGCCGGCCGGCTTAAAGACGCCAAAGCCGAGTTCGAGCGCGCAGCCGACCTGAGCCGCAACGCGCGCGAGAGGGAGTTCCTGCTGAAGCGGGCGGCGGCCTGCGGCGGCTGAGTTTTGCCAGCGAAAGTGCCTTCTCAGCTTCCGCTTGAGGATTCAAATTGTGCCTCTAGCCCATTATTTTGCTTGAGATTTTTCGCCGGACGGGCAAACGGGTGCACAAAGTGGATGAGGATGTGGTGCAGCTCAGACGCTGAATCAAAACCTTAGCAAGTTGAATCAAAAGACGAGCCCGAAGAAATCGATGTCCGGCACTGACAAGACCAAGATTGCGAAGGCGTTGGCGGGGCCAATCGTCGTTCTCGTTGAGCCGCAGCTCGGCGAGAACATCGGCATGGCCGCGCGCGCAATGGGCAATTTCGGACTGACGCGCATGCGCATCGTCAACCCGCGCGACGGCTGGCCGAATCTAGCCGCCCAGCGTGCGGCGGCCGGTGCCGACCATATCCTCGACAAGGCCGAGCTGTTCGAGACCCTGGACGCCGCGATCGCCGATTGCACCTTGGTGTTCGCCACGACCGCCCGCGCCCACGATCAGGCGAAGCCGGTGGTCGGGCCGGAGGCGGCGGCGCACGAGACGGTGGCGCATGTCGCGGCCGGGGCGAATGCCGCGATCCTGTTCGGCCGTGAGCGCGCCGGGCTGACGAACGAAGAGGTGGCGCTCGCCAACCGGATCATCACCTACCCGGTGAATCCGGCGTTCGCCTCGCTGAACCTGGCGCAGGCGGTGCTGCTGATGGGTTACGAGTGGTTCAAGCTGGCGACCGCGGCCGAACTGCCGTTCGCGATGCCGGAGCGCTCCGAACCGGCCTCGCAGCATCAGATGCAGGCGTTCTTCGACAACCTCGTGCGCGAGCTGGACAAGGTCGAGTTCCTTCGGCCGCCGGAAAAGCGCGACACCATGCTGGTGAACCTGCGCAACATCTTCTCCCGCATGGAGCCGACCAAGCAGGACATGCACACCCTGCACGGGGTGATCATGGCGATCGCCGACGGCCGCAAGGGCCCGGCCAAGGGCGGCGTACTCGACAGCGAGGGCGCGACGCGACTTCGTGCGCTGCTCGCCGAGCACAGCGAGGGCCGCTCCGCCAACGACAGCAGCACCGTGCGTGGGCTGGCGCGGCTGCTCAGGCGTAACCCGACCGATGCGGAGCGCGCACTGTGGCAGGCGTTGACCCGGGACCGGCGCTTTGCCGGGCTGTTCAAGCGGCAGACGCCGGTCGGCCGTCATATCCCGGACTTCGTCTCGTTCGTGCAGCGTGTGGCGGTCGAACTGATCGTGCCCGGCGAGAGCGAGGCGATTGTAGCCGACCGCGCGTCGCGTGCGTCGTGGCTCGAGGCGCGCGGCTATCGCGTGGCCATGGTGAAAAGCGAGGACGTCGAGCGCGATCTCGAAAGCGTGCTCGTGCCGATCCACGGAATGCTCGGCAGCGAGCAGAAAGCCTCAGACTGAATACCGCTGCGCCGCAGGCGCTTTTGCGATTCCGAGCGCTTTCATCCGCGACGCCAGCGTCGTCGGCTTGATGTCCATCAATTCCGCCGCGCCGCCGCGCCCGAACACCTTGCCGCCGGTGGCCTGAAGCGCCGCGAGGATGTTCGCGCGTTCCTGCTCGCGCATCGCTTCATCGGTGAGCACCGCCGGTCGTGCATCGGCGCGGGGACGTCCGGTGCCGGTGGTCGGACTGAAACCCTGATGGTCGGGCAGATCGATGCGCAGGCGGCCGTTCTGCGACAGGATCGCCGCGCGCTCGATGACGTTCTGCAACTCACGCACGTTGCCCGGCCAGTCGTAGCGCGACAGCCGGCGGGCATCGCCCTCGGAGAGGCGTAACCCGGCCTTGAACGCCTTGCCTTCGCTGGTGAGAAAGTGTTGCGCCAGAAGCGGAATGTCCTCGCGGCGTTCTCTTAGAGGAACGGACTCTATCGGAAACACGTTGAGGCGGAAGTAGAGATCTTCGCGGAAGCGCCCGTGCGCGATCTCCTGCTTGAGGTCGCGGTTGGTCGCTGCGATCAGGCGCACGTCCACCGTGCGGGTGCTTTCCTCGCCGACGCGTTCGAAATGCCCTTCCTGCAGCACGCGCAGCAGCTTTCCTTGCAGTTCGAGCGGAATCTCACCGACCTCGTCGAGGAAAAGCGTGCCGCCATCGGCCAGCTCGAAACGGCCGATGCGGTCGCGCACCGCGCCGGTGAACGCACCCTTCACGTGACCGAAGAACTCGCTCTCGAACAATTCGCGCGGGATCGCGGCGCAGTTGACGCGGATTAGCGGGCGGTCGCTGCGTCCGCTCGCTTCATGGATCGCGCGGGCGATCAGTTCCTTGCCGGTGCCGGACTCGCCCATGATCATGACGTTGGCGCTCGTCGGCGCCACGAGATTGACCTGAACCAGCGTTTTCTGAATGGCGTCGCTTTGGCCGATGATGCCGCGTGGATTGGTCTCGATGCGGATTTCCTCCTGCAAATAGGCGTTTTCCAGCTCCAGCCGCTCGCGCAGCCGGTCGACTTCCGCAAGTGCGGCGCGCAGTTGCTCATCCGCCTCGCGGCGCTGGCTGACGTCGCGGAAGATAATCACGGCGCCGACGACGAGATCGCGGTCATGAATCGGCGTCGAGGTGTACTCGACCCATACCGGCGAGCCGTCCTTGCGCCAGAACACCTCGTTCTCGATCGTACGGACCGAGCCGTCGCGAAACGCCGCGTAGATCGGGCAATCCTCGTGCGGGTAGTGCCGTCCGTCGTGGTGATGGTGGTGGACCTTGGCGTGAATGTCGGCGCCGACCAGCTCTTCCGCGGTCCAGCCGAGCATGCGCTCGGCGGCCGGATTGACGAAAGTAGTCTTGCCCTCGGCGTTGACGCCGTAAATGCCTTCGCCAGCCGCGCGGAGAATGAGCTGGTTCTCGCGCTCGATGTCGCGGAAGACACGCTCGACGCGCTGCCAGGCAGCAATGCCGCCGCGCATGTGATCTTCAGCGAGCGTATCGACGCTGCGGCGATAACGCTGTTCGAGGTCGCTCATGGTGAGCAGCAGCAGTGGCGTGCCTTCGCGCGGCACCAGCGTGCCGGCATATTCGAGCATCAGCTTCTTGCCGGTGGCGTGGCGCGGCGTCAGCGACGTGGTCCACCAGGAGTTCTTCGCCATCACGGCCTGCGTGAAAACGATCAGCGCCGGCAGTTGCCCCTCATGCAGCGTGCTGATTTTCATGTCGCGCACAAGCGAGCGGTCGTAGCCGAGCAGGGTGCAGGCGGCGGCATTGGCGTCCAGAATGCGGTCGGCGTGCGGATCAAGCAGCAGCGCCGGCTCGATCAGGAAATCGAAGGCGATGGAGCGCAGATCGGGACCTTCGGACGACGAAACCGGAGCGAGTGGGACGGTATCCATGGATAGCTCGGCATTACGATAATTCGTAATTGAATTACGATAAGTCGTATATCACGAGTTCTCGTAATCACCAATTTATCGCACTGACACTGCGATTGTTGAGGAATTTTCGATTCCGGGACATGGCACGCGCTTTGCTGAGAAAAACAGCAAAGACAAGCAGGAGGCCTCATGTCCGCGTTTGATAATCCCTTCGATCCAAACCGCCGTCTCCATTCTTCCGGCTGCGCGTGCGGCCAGCACGCCAGCGAAGCCGAGCATCGTGCCGAGGAGGTTGCGCTCCAGACGGCCGCGGTCGAAAGCGAGCAGAAGCGTTATGAGGGTGTGATCGCGTCCGCCGTCATGCGCGCGATGTTTCCGCAGGACGCCGGCCGCCGCGCGTTCCTGAAAGCCGTCGGCGCGTCGACCGCGCTCGCTGCGGTTTCGCAGTTCTTTCCGCTCGCGACCGCGACCGACGTGTTCGCGCAAAGCGGGCCGCTCGAGAAGAAGGACCTCAAGGTCGGCTTCATTCCGATCACCTGTGCGACGCCGATCATCATGGCCGCGCCGATGGGTTTCTACGCCAAGAACGGCCTCAACGTTGAAGTGATCAAGACTGCTGGCTGGGCGGTGATCCGCGACAAGACCATGAACAAGGAATACGACGCGGCGCACATGCTTTCGCCGATGCCGATCGCGATCACGCTCGGTGCCGGATCGAACCCCGTGCCGTACACGGTGCCGGCGATCGAGAACATCAATGGCCAGGCGATCACGCTGTCGGTCAAGCACAAGGACAAGCGCAATCCGAAGGACTGGAAGGGCTTCAAGTTCGCCGTGCCCTTCGATTATTCGATGCACAACTACCTGCTGCGTTACTACCTCGCGGAAGCGGGGCTCGATCCGGATATGGACGTGCAGATCCGCTCGGTGCCGCCGCCGGAAATGGTGGCGAACCTGCGGGCCGACAACATCGATGGGTTCCTCGGTCCCGATCCGATGAACCAGCGCGCGGTCTATGATGGCGTCGGCTTCATCCACATCCTGACCAAGGATATCTGGGAAGGGCACCCCTGCTGCGCCTTTGCGGCATCGAAGGAATTCATCACGGCCGCGCCGAACACTTACGCGGCGCTGTTGAAATCGATCGTGGATGCGACCGCCTTCGCATCGAAGGCGGAGAACCGCAAGCAGATCGCCGAGGCGATCGCGCCGGCGAACTATCTCAACCAGCCGCAGATCGTGCTCGAACAGATTCTCACCGGCACCTATGCGGACGGCCTCGGCAACGTGAAGACCGATGCCAAGCGCATCGATTTCGATCCGGTGCCGTGGCCCTCGTTCGCGATCTGGATCATGACCCAGATGAAGCGCTGGGGTCAGCTCAAAGGCGATGTGAACTACGCCGCCGTCGCCGAGCAGATCTATCTTGCGACCGACACCGCGAAGCTGATGAAGGAGATGGGGCTGACGCCGCCAACGTCGTCCACCAAGTCGTTCTCCGTGATGGGAAAGGCGTTCGATCCGTCGAAGCCGGAAGACTATCTCGCGAGCTTTAAGATCAGGAAGGCGAGCTAAGGCGGGATCATGAGCAGCTCACTTCGCCTCAGGGCGGCCATCATGTCGGTGGCGATCCTCGCTGTCTTCCTCGGTGCGTGGCACATCGCCACGCGTTCGACGGGCAGTGTCGCCAACCTCAATCCGGAATACGCCAAGCTGATGGGGCTGACCGCAACCCAGGGCAAATCGGCGATGCCGGGTCCTGTCGATGTCGGCGCGAAGCTCTGGGAGCACATCCAGAGCCCGTTCTACGACAAGGGGCCGAACGACAAGGGTCTCGGCATCCAGCTCGCGTTCTCGATCGCGCGCGTGATGCTGGGTTATCTGCTCGCTGTCGCTGTCGCCATTCCGCTCGGCTTCCTCATCGGCATGTCGCCGCTGATGAGCAAGGCGCTCGATCCATTCATCCAGATATTAAAACCGATCTCGCCGCTCGCGTGGATGCCGCTCGCGCTCTACACGATCAAGGACTCGTCGCTCTCGGCGATCTTCGTGATCTTCATCTGCTCGCTGTGGCCGATGCTGCTCAACACCGCATTCGGCGTCGCGGCCGTGCGCAAGGAGTGGATCAACGTCGCGCGCACGCTTGAAGTCGGCACGGTGCGCCGCGCGTTCACCGTGATTTTGCCGGCAGCGGCGCCGACGATTCTCACCGGCATGCGGATTTCGATCGGCATCGCGTGGCTCGTCATCGTTGCGGCCGAAATGCTCGTCGGCGGAACGGGCATCGGCTACTTCGTCTGGAACGAATGGAACAACCTGTCGATCACGAATGTGATTATCGCGATTCTGGTGATCGGGCTGGTCGGGATGCTGCTCGACCAGGTGCTGGCGCAGGCGACGCGCCTCGTGACCTTCCCGGAGTAGAGACCATGATTGCGGCAAAAATAGGGATAAATTCCTCGACGCGGCAAATGACTGTTTTGGAAGCCGCGCCACGGTGCGCGACATGACCGACAAGTTCATTTCCATCGAGGCGATCGCCAAGCGCTACCCCGCCAAGAATCCGGACAAGCGCGGCGGCGAGACGACCATCTTCGAGAACCTGTGGCTCAGCATGCAGCGCGGCGAGTTCGGCTGCATCATCGGCCACTCCGGCTGCGGCAAGACGACGGTGCTCAACATCCTGGCCGGCCTCGACGAGCCGAGCGAGGGCGCGGTGATCGTCGACGGGCAGGCGATCGAAGGCACGTCGCTCGACCGCGCGGTGATCTTCCAGGGCCACGCGCTGTTTCCGTGGCGCACGGTGCTCGGCAACGTCGCGTTCGCGGTGAAATCGAAGTGGCCGAAGTGGAGCGCGGAGCGCATCAAGACGCACGCGACCAAGTTCATCAATCTCGTTGGCCTCTCAGGCTCCGAGCACAAGCGCCCGGCCGAACTCTCCGGCGGCATGAAGCAGCGCGTCGGCATCGCGCGCGCGCTGTCGATCACGCCGAAGATCATGCTGATGGACGAGCCGTTCTCGGCGCTCGACGCGCTCACCCGCGGCACCTTGCAGGACGAGGTGCGACGCATTTGTCTGGAGACCGACCAGACCACGTTCATGATCACGCACGATGTCGACGAGGCGATCTATCTCGCCGACAAGATCTTCCTGATGACCAACGGCCCCGGCGCGGTGCTGGCGGAAATCCTCGAGAACCCGCTGCCGCGCGACCGCGCGCGCACCGACCTGCATCGCCATCCGCTCTACTATCCGCTGCGCAACCACATCGTCGATTTCCTCGTCACGCGCAGCCGGACGTTCACGCAGGACGCGACCGGCTACGACCCGCGCAAGGTGCCGGTCGTGAGACTGGCGCTGCCCGAGCCCGTGATCGCGACCTCGGCCAAGTCTGTGCCGAGCGCCGCCGCCCCCAACCAGGCCAGCGCCTGAAAGATCAATCCCAAGGAGCCCATCATGAAGCGAAGCCAACTCACCGAGAAGCTGCTCGACATCAAGCGCGAGAACGAATGGACCTGGAAATACATCTGCGAGCAGATCGGCGGCTATTCCGAGGTGCTGATCGTCGGCGCGATCATGGGGCAGATGAAGCTGACGAAGCCGCAGGCGGCGAACGCCGGCGAGCTGTTCGGCCTCACCAAGAGTGAGACGGCGATGCTGAACGAAGTGCCGATGCGCGGCGAGGGCACGCCGATGCCGCCGACCGATCCGCTGATCTACCGCTTCTACGAGATGGTGATGGTGAACGGGCCGGCGTGGAAGGCGCTGATCGAGGAGGAATTCGGCGACGGCATCATGTCTGCGATCGACTTCGACTTCATGTTCGAGCGCGTGGCGAACCCGAAGGGCGACCGCGTCAAGATCACGATGTCGGGCAAGTTCCTGCCGTACAAGTATTACGGCAACAGCGGCAACGTGCCGGACTATGGCTTCAAGGAGGGGTGACCTTCCTGCTCCCTCTCCCGTGTGCGGGGGAGGGTTGGGGAGGGGGCGCTTCTTCTTTCGGTGCGAGCGCGCCGTGATCCATGACCTTTTGTGCGAACCGGCCGGGCAGCGATGACCCGGCCGGTTTTTGTTTGGGGATAGTACGTCGTGGAGTGGATGTATGTTTACTAGTCGCTGTCTTGATCAGCATGCCCCTGGGGCGGTGTTCCAGCAGCTGCGAGCAGCTCACTATGATAACGCATTAGTCGATTGAAATGTGCGTTCATTGATCGCGCAATTTGCGCCGAATCTTTAACGTTGAGGTAGTGGGAGATCATCTGCCTATAATGCTCGGCTTGTCGTGGCAGGCGAAGCGATGGTTGCAGACGTTCTTGAATTTCGTTCGCTTCCATAACTCGGACAACGTCGTGCGGCTTGGGTATAACACCCTTATACCCCAACTGCTTTATGACGTTGCCGTTCATAAGCGGAGATTCTGCGTTTAGCTGATGATATAACGCACTCTCGATTTTACTTATTTGCGCTCGATTTGTCGGCCAAGTCCGTACCCACGCTATCTCCCAAACGTCGATCATGCGATTTGCAATAACGTCAGAACGCGCGGAGGTCAGATGGCGCTGGACGCGTCCTCTAATGCCGTTTTCCTTTACAGCCGTTGTTTGCCCCACGTAGACGGCTACATCGTTCAAGTCATACAGCACATACACGCCGATTTCGGTGGTAAGTTTGCCCACAGCCGCTTCACGGAAGACGATCTCGGGTGGCCGTTTTTTACTTCGCTTAGCCATTACTCACCTAAAACGTTTCAGCTCGCGATCGAGAAAACGCCGAAGTCGCTGAAGCCAAACCCGACTGGTGAGCTCGCACTCCCAAACCACCACAGAGCGCCATCCTTCGGCCTTCAATGATTTCTGATGGCGCTCGTCCCGCGCTTTATTTCGCGCGATTTTCAGCCTCCAGTACTCAGCGTTGTTTTTGGGACTGCGCGCGCCGCGCTTGCAACTGTGACCGTGCCAGAAGCAACCGTGGACAAATAGTACAGCATTCCGTCCTGGAAACACGACGTCTGGCTTGCCGGGTAATTCGCTGACATGAAGCCTATAGCGATAGCCAGCCTTGTGGAGGACTGAACGCACCTTAAGCTCGGGCGAAGTGTTTGCGCTTTTTACCGCACGCATAGTCCGGCTACGCTGCTCTGATGTCCCCATGAGTTTAGGTCCGCCGGATAGCTGTTAATCCAGATTCCCGTACGAATTCGCCGCGTCTCACTCGCGTGATCCGTGCGGTGTCGGCACCACGGTGCTCGACCTCAAAGTCGACGTAGTTGACTTCCTCATCCTTGCCTTTGAAGTATCGGTGCAGCGCCTTGAGAAATTGGACGTCATCAAGCGACTGCGCGACGGGCTTCGGATTATTCCTTGGACTAGGGATGGTCGATGGGAAGACGTACACGCAGGGTGGCGGTAGCTTGTATGGCCCAACGGCCGTTACGCGCTCTCGTGCGTTGTGTACCTTCGGGCATGGTCGCCCGATGGTCGCACACACGAAATCCCATACGATTGCACCGTCTACACGTTGCTGCCGCGAGATAATTTCAGCACTCAACCGCGTGTGAATGCCGGACCATACATTATGACGCGGATCAGCACCGGGATTGGTGCAGACGCTCCAGATGTAGAATTCGTGGGCGTTTGCGGGCCGGTCGAAGATGTTCGTGTTGTTGCCGTCGAGGCAGCCTTTTAGCTCCACGATCGCCACGCGTCCGGATGGCATGCTGATCCGATAATCATGCCGGTTAGCCTCGCCGGCGCTCTCCCAATCCGTGATCTCTCCCTGGTCCTGAAGATGGTTGAGGACGTGCTGAAGAAACTCCCGTTTCTCGCGCATCGTGGCCGAGAATTGACCGCGAATGCGCTCG
>JBEIPX010000512.1:0-2299 GCA_040376815.1 Bradyrhizobiaceae bacterium | reverse complement strand
CTTGCGATGGCTTCACTGATATGGGCAATGCGATCGGCGGTCGTCGGCGGCACGTCAGAAGACCTCGACGATATCGTCGGCAATCCGTTGGGCGAAACGAGGGTCCATCGAGCGGCGCATGGTCGCCTGAGTTCTCAGGCCCATGGCGTCCCCGATTGTATGCTCAACGCCGATCAGATCGAGCACCGAGAACGATGCATCCGGCGCCACCTCGACGAGAACATCGAGGTCGCTATCGGGTCGCGCATCGCCGCGCGCGCGAGAGCCGAACACCGCCAGCCGCGTCACGCCCTCGGCCCTGATGGCAGGCTCCAGCGTGCGCAGCTTTGCGACGATCACGTCGAGCGTCATATCGGCCAGGTCGGTCATGACGCGATTCTAGCATAATTGCGAGAACAGGCCTACTCCGCTGCCTCGCTCGAATGACCGAGCCGGGCGCTGAGCTTGCGGATCAGTTCTTCCGCGGCGTCCGCAATCACGGTGCCCGGCGGGAAGATCGCTTCCGCACCTGCCTTGTACAGCGCATCGTAATCCTGCGGCGGCACGACACCGCCGATAATAATCATAATGTCTTCGCGGCCGTGCTTCTTCAGCGCGGCCTTGAGCTCCGGCACGGCAGTAAGATGAGCGGCGGCGAGCGACGACACGCCGAGGATATGCACGTCGTTCTCGACCGCCTGACGCGCGGCTTCATCGGCAGTCGCGAACAGCGGCCCGATATCGACATCGAAGCCGACGTCGGCAAACGCGGAAGCGATCACCTTCTGGCCGCGGTCGTGGCCATCCTGGCCGATCTTGGCGACGAGGATGCGCGGGCGGCGGCCCTCGGCATCCTCGAACGTGTCGATCAGCGCGGAGAGTTTCTCAACCTTGTCGGACATGGTCGCGGCCTCGCGCTTGTAGACGCCGGTGATGGACTTGATCTCGGCGCGGTGGCGGCCGAACACTTTCTCCATCGCATCGGAAATTTCGCCGACGGTGGCTTTAGCCCGCGCGGCATCGATGGCGAGCGCGAGCAGGTTGCCGTTGCCGTCCTTGGCCGAGCGGGTGAGCGATTCCAGCGCCGCCTTGACGTCGGCCTCGACGCGCTCGCCGCGCAATCGCTTCAGTTTGTCGATCTGGAGCCGCCGCACGGTCGAGTTATCGACCTTGAGCACGTCGATCGGCTTCTCGGATTCGGGCTTGTACTTGTTGACACCGATCACCGCCTGACGGCCGCCGTCGATGCGCGCCTGCGTCTTGGCGGAGGCTTCCTCGATGCGCAGCTTCGGCACGCCGGCTTCGATCGCCTTGGCCATGCCGCCCAGCGCTTCGACTTCCTGGATGTGCGCCCATGCCTTGGCCGCGAGATCGTGCGTCAGCCGCTCGACGTAATACGAGCCGCCCCACGGATCGACGATGCGGGTGGTGCCGCTTTCCTGTTGCAGGAACAATTGCGTGTTGCGGGCGATGCGCGCGGAGAAGTCGGTCGGCAGTGCAAGCGCTTCGTCGAGCGCGTTGGTGTGCAATGACTGCGTGTGGCCCTGCGTCGCCGCCATCGCCTCGATGTTGGTGCGCATCACGTTGTTGAACACGTCCTGCGCCGTCAGCGACCAGCCGGAGGTCTGGCAATGGGTGCGCAGCGACAGCGAGCGCGCATCCTTCGGCTCGAACTCCTTCATCAGCTTCGCCCAGAGCAGGCGCGCGGCGCGCATCTTCGCGACTTCCATGAAGAAGTTCATGCCGATCGCCCAGAAGAAGGAGAGGCGCGGCGCGAACTTGTCGATGTCGAGACCGGCGGCGATACCGGCGCGGACATACTCGACGCCGTCGGCGAGCGTGTAGGCGAGTTCGAGGTCCTGCGTCGCGCCGGCTTCCTGCATGTGATAGCCGGAGATCGAGATCGAATTGAACTTCGGCATATTGCGCGAGGTGTAGCCGAAGATGTCCGAGATGATCCGCATGGAGGGCGTCGGCGGGTAGATGTAGGTATTGCGCACCATGAACTCTTTCAGAATATCGTTCTGAATGGTGCCCGAGAGTTTCTGCGGCGGCACGCCTTGCTCTTCGGCGGCGACGACGTACAGCGCGAGGATCGGCAGCACCGCGCCGTTCATGGTCATCGACACGCTCATCTGGTCGAGCGGGATGCCGGCGAACAGCGTGCGCATGTCGTAGATCGAGTCGATCGCAACGCCCGCCATGCCGACATCGCCCGCCACGCGGGGATGGTCCGAATCATAGCCGCGATGGGTGGCGAGATCGAAGGCGATGGACAGTCCCATCTGCCCGGCCGCCAGGTTTCGCCGGTAGAAGGCAT
>JBEIPX010000073.1:0-9799 GCA_040376815.1 Bradyrhizobiaceae bacterium | reverse complement strand
TCCCCGCCGGAAATCGATCGGGACGCAAAGGACTTCGCCATGGGACACGACATCACGCTGACCGCATCGGACGGATTTCAGCTTGGCGGGTATCGCGCCGATCCAACGTCGAGCCCGAAAGGCGCAATCGTCGTCATCCAGGAAATCTTCGGCGTCAATCATCACATCCGCAACGTCTGCGATCGCGTCGCGGCCGAAGGGTATGTGGCCGTCGCGCCGTCGATCTTCGATCGTGTCGAGCACAACTTCCAGAGCGGTTACTCGCCGGACGAGATCGCCGTCGCGCGAAAATTCGTTGCCAGTCCCGACTGGCCGGCCTTCATGCGCGACACGCAAGCGGCGATTGACTCAGTGAAGGGGCTCGGCCCGATCGGCATCACCGGCTTTTGTCTCGGCGGCAGCGTCGCGTTCATGGCCGCGACCGAATTGCCTGACCTGAAAGCCTCGGTCGGCTATTACGGCGGCGCGATCGTGCGTTTCGCGGACAAGACGCCGAAGGTGCCGACGATGCTGCACTTCGGCGAAAAGGACACCGGTATTCCGCTGAGCGATGTGGACACCGTCCGTGCCAAGCGGCCGGATGTCGGCATTCACGTCTACCCCGGCGCCCAGCACGGCTTCAGCTGCGACGAGCGCGCGAGCTACGACAAGCCGAGCGCCGATCTCGCCTGGCAGCGCACGTTCGCTTTCTTTGCGACGCATCTGAAAAGCTGAAGGCCCGTGAAAAGCTGAAGGCCTGATCCGAAGCTGCCGGACCGGGCCTTCTTGTTCAGAGAGCAGTGATGCGGCTTACTCCGCCTTGACGCCGGTTGCTTTCACGACATCCGCCCAGCGCTGCTGGTCGGTCTTGAGAGCCTTGGCAAACACCTCGGCGCCACCGCCGACCGGCACCATGCTGAATGTCTGAATTTTCTCCACGCCTTCGGGCGAGGCGATGATCTTCGCCAGTTCGGCAGACAGTTTGTCGATGATCGGCTTTGGCGTCGCCGCCGGCACGAGAAGGCCGACCCACCCTTCCGCTTCAAAGCCCGGATAGCCTGACTCCGCCATAGTCGGCACGTTGGGCAGGAAGGGATTTCGCTTTTCGCCGCCGACTGCGAGCGGGCGAATCTTGCCGGCCTTGATCTGTGGCATGCCCGTGGTGAGATCGATGAACGCCCCCGTCACCTGATTGCCGAGCAGATCGTTCAGCATCGGCGCAGAGCCGCGATAAGGAACGTGGGTCATATCGAAGCCGGCGGTTTTCTTGAGCAGTTCGCCATAGAGATGCGACGTGGTGGCGTTACCGAACGAGCCGTAGGGTTTGCCGGGATTAGCCTTGGCGAAATCGACATACTCTTTCAACGTTTTGAAAGGCTGCTGCTCGGGCACGACCAGCGCAATGGTCGAGAGGCAAACCTGCGCGATCGGCGCGAGATCCTTTGCCACGTCATAGGGCAGCGTCGCATTCAGGCTCGGCGCCTGGATGATCTGCGTGATCGCAACGAGCACGGTGTAACCATCCGGCGCGGCCTTGGCGACGAAGTCGTTGCCGACGATGCCGCCGGCGCCCGGCTTGTTCTCGACGATCACCGGCTGCTTCCATGCCTCGCTCAGCTTCTGCGCCAGCATGCGCGCGGTGACGTCGGTCGCGCCGCCCGGCGGATACGGCACCACGAAGGTGATGCGCCGCTCCGGATAATTCGCCTGCGCCTGCGCAACGCCGCACGACAAGCTGATTGCCACGATGCCAAGCACGGCAGCCAACAAGCCGCGCAAACCCTTGCTACCCATCCCGATATCCCTCTCGCGTTTCGTTTGAGCGTTCGTGACCCGCAACTGGCGGCGGACGCGAATACCGCTCTTTGAGGTCCGTTTTTCTGAAATGTCACGGGCTGAATCGGGGCTGAAACGACGCAGGCGATGGGCAACAGAGGCTGGGCGGTGAAAACCGGGCAAGAAAGCCCGGCAGGAAAATGCCTGCCGGGCAGATAGTCTCAATCGGTTCGGATCAGGCGCTGACGCCAACTCCGATCGGGCACGAGACGCCGGTGCCGCCGAGACCGCAGTAGCCGGCCGGATTCTTCGCCAGATACTGCTGGTGATAATCCTCGGCGAAGTAGAACGGCACCGACGGCTTGATCTCGGTCGTGATCGCACCGTAGCGCATCTTGGCGAGCGCCTTCTCGTACGAAGCCTTCGACTCTTGCGCGGCCTTCAGCTGCGCATCGCTGAAGGTGTAGATCGCCGAGCGGTACTGCGTGCCGATGTCGTTGCCCTGACGCATGCCTTGCGTCGGGTCATGGCTTTCCCAGAACGTCTTCAAGAGCTTCTCGTAACTGACCTTCTTCGGATCGTAGACGACCAGCACCACTTCGGTATGACCGGTCTGCCCCGAACACGCTTCTTCATAGGTCGGGTTCGGCGTATGGCCGCCGGCGTAACCCACCGCCGTCGTGTAGATGCCCTCGCCCAGCTGCCAGAATTTGCGCTCCGCGCCCCAGAAACAGCCGAGCGCGAACACGGCCTGCTCGAGACCTTCGGGATAAGGCCCCTTCAGCGGATTGCCGTTGACGAAGTGCTGGCGCGCGGTCGGGATCGGCGTCGCGCGGCCGGGCAGCGCCTCTGCGGCCGTTGGAAGAGCAAGGGGTTTGCGCATGAACAGCATCGTGAACTCCTCAAATTCGGGGTCGCACCGTTGCACTCTTATATATGCAGCTACGCAGCCGCCGTCAGGGCGTTACCCGCGGCGGGCCGATCATAAATCCGGCACCGGCGGCCACTGCATCAATCGCGGGCATAGCCAATCAAGGGCTTGCTCGGACGGAACAAGAGCATGAGCACCAGTCCGACGACGCCAAGCACCGCCCAGGTCGGCTGATTGAGGATGACCTTGACCACGCTGGTCCAGAGCCACGGCGCGATGCCTTCGACTGACTTCTGCAGAGCCACCTGGCTCGCCTGGTTAATGTCGTTCCAGAGCTCGCCGAGCCGGGTCAGCCGCAATGCCTGATCCGCGATCGAGCGCGCCCCGTCGTAGACCAGGAAAATAAATGCGCCGGTCAGCAGCAAAAGCCCCACCAGACGGAAGAAACCCCGGATCATCGTACCACCCGCACCTTATATATGCCTGCCCATAACGAACGCCCGGCAATACCGCCTGACTATGGCGATTACAATGACTGGACGGAATGCGCTGGGTCGCTGGGTCACCACCCCCCGTAATCCAGTTATGCATGCCTGGATGCCCCGTTTCCGGCGGTTTTTCGCGCAAATCGGCCCCTGCCGGACGTTGACGCTTGCGGCTCCCGCCCCTATAACGTCGCCAACTGGCGGCAGATCAATTCTGCCGCCGATGTTCTTTCTGGAACAATCAGGATTCACCATCGCCGGCGGCAGAGGGCTGCACCCGGCGTCCATCGACCGGGCGGCTTTTTGCAGCGCCCGGCGAGGAAACGAGAAGCGGCAAGAGATCATGGCCAACACAACCTCCGCCAAAAAGGCGACGCGCAAGATTGCCCGCCGCACCATCGTCAACAAGGCACGCCGGACCAAGATGCGCGGTTCGGTCCGCACCGTCGAAGAGGCGATCACCAAGGGTGACCGTGAAGCCGCGCTGAAGGCGTTGCGTGCCGCCGAGCCGGAACTGATGAAGGCTGCGCAGCAGAACATCATTCACAAGAACAACGCGAGCCGGAAGGTGTCACGTCTGACACATCAGATCGCGAAGCTCGCGAAGTAAGTATACCGAGTTACCACTCTGCAGAACGCAAGCCCGGCTCATCGCCGGGCTTTTGTTTTTCCAGTCTCCGCTCCTCGTAGTTCCGTCCGGGTAACTTCATCGCGCGACGCCACTGCAAGACTCCCGCTGGCAAGACTCCCTTGGAATGACTTTCCG
Organism: Bradyrhizobiaceae bacterium; assembly: GCA_040376815.1. Lineage (GTDB taxonomy): Bacteria > Pseudomonadota > Alphaproteobacteria > Rhizobiales > Xanthobacteraceae > SG-bin9. The sequence goes on along the minus strand of JBEIPX010000073.1, from coordinate 5,922 downwards.
CTGGACGTAACAACGTGCGGTCCTCATGTCATGCGCACAGCTCGTCTGTCACGCAACTGCCTGACGCACATTCCAAAAATCATTCGCTGACGAATGTCGGAGATCGTCTTGTTCGTCAGCGCGGCACCAGCGTCCGCGCAATCGAACAGAATGCGTATGAGAAACGGTTGAGCCGCAGGCGCATTCTGTCCGCTGCGATATCGCAGATGCGAACGATCCGCAGGCCGCCTCGCGCGCGTTGGCACAGCGAGATCAAGGACAATTCGAATTGCAAGTCTCACGCTGTTGCAGCGGAGAAACAGCGCGCAGGGTTACCCTGTTCGAATGCTCACAAAAACGCGCGCTTCGCTAATCACTTAAGAACATAGTGCGCGCGGGTACTTCCAAAACCGGTACGTGACCCGACTGCGTGCGACAGATTGATGAATCTTTTTTGTTTTGGCCCGTGTTGTGTGACACGCGCGCAACGCATCGATTCTCCGCGAAAATTCAACCCGTTGTCGTGCTGTCATGAACAGCTGCGTGTTCAGCGCGCGCGCCAAGCGAATTATTTGCGATTCGCCTGAATCAATTTCGTTGCGGCTTTCTTAACCTCGTGTATCTCTTAGACCACTCGCGGTGCCCCCGGCTCTTCAGATCAGAGCGGCTCAAGATCCGGGGCGCACGTGCAAATCAGCAATGATGTGTGCGTCAGCGACGTTTTCCAATCGATGCTGAGGGTCGAACTCATAGTTCTGTGAGAACGATTGCTCATGTCCGGATAGTCCGACACATCGGTTGAGTCAGCGCCGCGCGAGAAAACCAAGAGCCAGAATAGGCTCTGGCAAGAAGACGGCAAGGAACAGACGGCGGGCTTAGACGGGCGATCGACACATCAAGTAATCAGCGTAGCGAGATCGCCAGTGCGGCGGCTTCGCAGACCAAAACCACACCGACCCACGATCGAGGCGAGGATACCTTGCTGCGGGTTACCGCAGCAGGCAGGGGGAGCTTTATGCAGTTTTACGGAGCCAAGATGTTGCACCACAGTGCGCTGACACTTACGTCCATGCAGACGTCCCGACAGATGCTTGCAGCGCTTTGTGTGTCTCTGGATTTTCAGACTGCGCGCCGCGCGGTCGCCCGCTTGAATGGGTCACAGCACCCGCCGAGTTCCAGTACGCGCTGACCTCGCGCCGTTTCTTCGACCGCATTGACTGAACTGTCGGCAGCGCCTCGGCGTTGCAAGGGAAAGCATTGCCTGTCGAAGGAGCGTGAGGTTCGCCGCCCGCAAGGCTCCGGCGAGACGACGAGATAACTGGCAATCGAATTGCATGTCAGCGATTGCCCCGCTGGAACGAGACAACGAGAAAAGTCGAAAACAATGGCAAGCTTGCAACAGGAACAGGCACACACCCATCGCAACCCGTCGCATCAGGACCAGTGGACGCGCGTGAAGGGCCGGCTGCGCACGAGCGTCGGCGAGGACATCTATTCGAGCTGGTTCGCGCGGATGGACCTCGAGAGCGTGCATGAGGAATGCGTGTACATGACGGTTCCGACTGTCTTCCTGCGCAGCTGGATTCAATCGCACTACACCGACCGCGTCCTGTCCTGCTGGCAGGCTGAACTGCCGGCGGTGAAACGCGTCAACGTGACGGTTCGCTCGGCGATGCGCGCGGCAGCGCCCGTAAAGGAGGCGCCGCCGGTTGCCGACGTACGCCGTCCGGATCGCCCGGCCGCGGAACTGCGCGTCGGCGCATCCGCGCCGGTGTCGGCAAGCCACGACGCGCTCGGCGGCTCGCCGCTCGATCCGCGCCTCACCTTCTCGAGCTTCGTGATGGGCCGCTCCAACACGCTGGCGCATGCCGCCGCGCGTCAGGTCGCCGAGGGTCGCCGCGGCGATCCGGTGATGTTCAACCCGCTTTACATTCACGCCGGCGTCGGCCTCGGCAAAACCCACCTGCTGCAGGCGGTGACGTGGGCCGGCAATTCGAGCCCGGACCGCAAGGTGCTCTATCTCACCGCCGAGAAATTCATGTACGGCTTCGTCGCGGCGCTGAAGGCGCAGAACTCGCTCGCGTTCAAGGAAGCGCTGCGCGGCATCGACGTCCTGATCATCGACGATCTCCAGTTCCTTCAGGGCAAGACCATTCAGGGCGAGTTCTGCCACACGCTGAATGCGCTGATCGACGCCGGCCGTCAGGTCGTCGTCGCCGCCGACCGTCCGCCATCCGATCTCGAAGCACTCGACGATCGCGTGCGCTCGCGTCTCGCCGGTGGTCTCGTCGTGGAAATGGGCTCGCTCGGCGAAGAACTGCGGCTCGAAATCCTGCGCTCGCGCGTCAACGCGGCGCGCGTGCATCACGCCGGCTTCGAAGTGCCGGAACCGGTGCTCGACTATCTCTCCAAGGCAATAACCCACAACGGGCGCGATCTCGAAGGCGCGGTTAATCGTCTGCTCGCGCACTCCAAGCTCAACGCGCAGCCAGTGACGCTTGAGATGGCCGAGCGCGAGGTGCGCGATCTGATCCGTCCGCAGGAACCGAAGCGCGTCAAGATCGAGGACATTCAGCGCGTCGTCGCGCGGCAGTACAACGTCAGCCGCTCGGATTTGCTGTCGTCGCGCCGCACGGCCAACGTCGTTCGTCCGCGTCAGGTCGCGATGTACCTGTCGAAGGTGCTGACGCTGCGCTCGCTGCCGGAAATCGGCCGCCGCTTCGGCGGCCGCGATCACACCACGGTGCTGCACGCCGTGCGCAAGATCGAGGCCTTGGTTGGCAAGGACAACTCGCTCGCCGACGAGGTCGAACTGCTCAAGCGCCAGCTCCAGGATTGAGGCCCAGAGGCGCGCCGTTCCGTCACGCCTTAAGTCACCAGAATCGCCGGGAAAAGTGCGTCTTCCCGGCGGCTCCGCTCTTGCACTGATCCCCCTTCCACGCCACCTTGCGGTCCCCCATCGGCCCGGCCAAAATCGTGATCCGGTGGGCGTCCAACGCCGCGGCGCCTGACCAGGCTGCCCGGCCCTCACTCTGTGACCGTGTTTCTGGATCGGGCGAGATTAGCAATGAAGGTGACCGTCGAGCGTGCGCAACTTCTGAAGTCGCTGGGCCATGTCCACCGCGTGGTGGAACGCCGCAACACCATTCCCATCCTCGGCAACGTCCTGATCCGCGCCGAAAGCGGCAAGCTGTCGCTGAAGGCGACCGACCTCGATCTCGAAGTGACGGAGACGCTGGCGGCGGAAGTCTCCGGTGGCGGCGGTTCCACCACCGTCCCGGCGCACATGTTCTATGACATCGTCCGCAAGCTGCCGGACGGATCGCAGATCATCCTTGAGGGCGACGGCGATCGCTCCGTGCTGGCGATCCGCGCCGGCCGCTCGCGCTTCACCTTGCAGACTTTGCCGGAGAGCGATTTTCCCGACCTCGCCGCCGGCGAGATGACGCACTCGTTCAAGCTCGCCGCCGCCGACATGAAGCGGATGATCGATCGCACCCAGTTCGCGATCTCGACCGAAGAGACGCGCTATTATCTGAACGGCATCTATCTGCACAACGCCGGCAGCGGCAAAACGGCGACGCGGCGCGCGGTCGCGACCGACGGCCATCGCCTCGCGCAAATCGACCTCCCGTTGCCGAAGGGCGCCGCCGGCATGACCGGCGTGATCGTGCCGCGCAAGACGGTTGGCGAGGTGCTGCGCCTCATCGAGGACAACGAGGCCGAAGTCGGCATCGAGCTGTCGACCGGCAAGATCCGCTTCTCGCTCGGCAATGTCGTGCTGACGTCGAAGCTGATCGACGGAACCTTCCCCGATTACGGCCGCGTCATTCCGCAGAACAACGACAAGGAACTGGTCGTCGACAAGAAGGACTTCGAGGCGGCGGTCGACCGCGTGTCGACGATCTCGAGCGAACGCGGCCGCGCCGTGAAGCTCGCGCTCTCCAGCGGCAAGCTCGTTCTGTCCGTCACCAATCCGGATTCCGGCAGCGCCACCGAAGAGCTCGAAGTCGAGTACGCGGCCGACGCGCTCGATATCGGCTTCAACTCGCGCTACCTGCTCGACATCGCCGCCCAGATCGAGGGCGAGGTCGCGGTGCTGAAGCTCGCCGACCCCGGCTCGCCGACGCTGATCCAGGACAAGGAATCCAAAGGCGCGCTCTACGTGCTGATGCCGATGCGGGTGTGACGATCAATTTCTCGCGTCATTGCCGGGCTTGACCCGGCAATCCATCTTGAACGAACCCGCATTTTGCCAAGCGGATGGATACGCGGGTCAAGCCCGCGTATGACTGGCCTGCCGATGACCATCTCCCGCATCCAGCGCCTGTCGCTCACGCACTTCCGCAACTACCGCGCGGCGAGCGTGCGCACCGATGCGGATCTGGTGGTGCTGGCGGGCCCGAACGGCGCCGGCAAGACCAATTGCCTCGAGGCGATCTCGTTTCTGACGCCCGGCCGCGGCCTGCGCCGCGCCACGTTCGATGACGTCGCCGACAACGAAGGCGACGGCTCATGGGCGGTCTCCGCCGAAGTCGAAGGCGCGCTCGGCCTCGCCACGCTCGGCACCGGTATCGATCCGCCGGCCCCAGAGGCCTCGACGACGACACGCCGCTGCCGGATCGATCGCGAGCCGGTGAGTTCGGCCGCGCATTTCGGCGATCACCTGCGCATGGTGTGGCTGACGCCGGCCATGGACGGCCTGTTCACCGGCGCAGCATCTGAGCGGCGGCGGTTTTTCGATCGCCTGGTGCTTGCCATCGACAGCGACCATTCCGGCCGCGTCTCGGCACTGGAGCGATCGCTGCGCTCGCGCAATCGCCTCCTGGAAGATCGCAACTTCGATACCCACTGGTGCGACGCGATCGAGCGCGAGACCGCGGAACTTGCGGTCGCGGTCGCGGCGATGCGCAGCGAAACCGTCAAGCGGCTCTCGGCTGCGCTTGCAGCCCGCGAAGCCACGTCGCCGTTCCCGACGGCCCGCATTGCGCTCGACGGCTGGATGGAAAACGCGCTGCTGACGCAAACCGCTACCGATGTCGAGGATCGCTATCGCGAACGGCTGCGCGACAGCCGCATGCGCGACGCCGCCGCCGGCCGCACGCTCGACGGGCCGCATCTCACCGATCTCGAAGTCATCTACGCGCCGAAGAATTCACCCGCGAAGGACGCCTCGACCGGTGAGCAGAAAGCGCTCCTGATCGGCCTCGTCATCGCCCACGCCGGGCTTGTCGCCGAGATGACCGGCATCACGCCGTTGCTGTTGCTGGACGAAGTCGTCGCGCATCTCGATCCGGATCGCCGGACGGCGCTGTTCGATGCACTCGCGCAACTCCGCGCGCAGGTCTGGATGACCGGCGCCGATCCGGCGGCATTCAGCAATGTCGCCGCACGCGCGGATGTGTTTCGGGTGGAGACGGGGAAAATCGAACGGCGAGTCTGATGGGCGACTCGTAGTGCCGGAATTCAGTCGAGCCGCCGCAGTTGCTCTTCGGTGACCACGCGCTCGATGTTCTCGGTCACGCTCTTGATCCGGTAGCGCGGGCGTCCGTCGGCCTCGATCGGCAGGCACGAGACGATCTTGTAGATGCTGCGCTCCTTGCTGTCGGCGCGGCCCTGCGGTCCCTGAAGCTGATGGTGGACGTTTTCGTTGATCGCGTAGTTGTGGGCCATCTGCTCGTTTCTCCGCTTTAGGGATGGCTTCTAGAGATTGCCCCCTCCAAAAGCAATCAAACGCGGCTGCCGTCATGGTAACCGGTTAACGGGCCTGCGGTTCAGAAACAGGGTTTCAAAGCTCCGGCACGGCTGTCCGGAACACCGAAAATCGGGACAAAAACAGCCTCCGGCAAACCTGTTCCGGAAGGCTTTTGCGACCCCCGCGAATCGGCCTTCGGCGGGCTTGAAAAACGGCCGAAAATCACCACATCTTCAAAGCGTTAGCAG
>JBEIPX010000221.1:0-5672 GCA_040376815.1 Bradyrhizobiaceae bacterium | reverse complement strand
CCGGCAGAACCGCAAACTCCTGATGCAGCAGTGGACGTGGATCGGTGCGGCGCAAAAGCGCGCCAATGCGGCCATACGCAAGGCGCTGAAGCCGCGGATCGAGGACGAACTCGATCGTTTCGAAAAGTTTCAGCTGGGCGATTGATCAATTCGAAGATCGACCGGCTTCCGGTTAGTCGCGATTCGCGCTCTTGAAAATCCGCTCGTCCGGCTCGCGCTTGAGGTCGGAGGCAAGGCCTACGCGCGACAGCATCCAGATCAGCCATTTGGTCGGATCCCAGTGCCACCAGCGGACACCGTTGCGATAGTCGTTCGGATAACGGTGATGAAAGTTGTGATAGCCCTCGCCGTTGGTGAGGATCACGCCGAGCCAGTGATCGCGCGCGGAAATCTCCGAATCGTGCGGCTGATCGCCGAACGTATGCGCGATCGAGTTGATGCAGAACGCGGAATTCAGGACGAGGAAAATCCGCGCGGCGACCGGAAACAGGATCGCATAGGCCCATCCGCCGATCCAGGCGCCGATCAAGAGCGGCACCAGCAGACCGGCGACATGCGACCACAGCTTGTAGTGTTTGTCCTGATGCACGACCAGCGGATCGCGCGCGAGATCGCGGATGTTGGAATAGTCGTAGCGCGGAATCTCGACCATGACCCAGCCGACGTGCGCATAAAAGAAGCCGCGCTTGATGTTGTAGGGATCGCGATCGGTATCGGTGTAGCGGTGATGCAGACGATGCAGGGCGGCCCAAGCCATCGCGGATTTTTCGAACGCCGCGCCACCGAAGAACAGCACAAAGAAGCGAACCGGCCACGCTGCCTTGAAAGCGGCGTGCGAGAACAGCCGATGATAGCCAAGCGTGATGGAAAGCGAACTCGCCAGCGCATAGAACGCGAAGAACCAGAATTCGGCTTTCGTCATTCCATAGTGCCAGAGATAAATCGGGCAGAGGACGAGCGTCGCAAACGTAATGAGGACGATGAAGCCGATGCTCCACCAGCGGTAGACAAATTTGTCCGGGACGGCTTCGGGCACTGCCGAATCCGGATGCGGCGCAACAGCCGTGCTGTCAGACGCTTGAATCATTGGCCATCCTAGTGGAGTGGATTTGACAATCGCACCCCACGTTGCCGCCACCACGCAAAGCGAATGTCAAATACACAACACCACTAGAAACTTATGTTTGCTGGTGGCCCTTTGATTCTAACATTTGCAAAGACACGCCCGCCGAAACGGGATGCAAATGTAGGAACGGACCACTAGGACTCCAGACGGGAACCAGTCAGCCCCCAAATACACCAGGAACCTATACACGAACTTTGGCAGCCGCATGAACTTTACATGCGTTTCTGCCTCTAAAATGAGGATTTCTCGCGAGAGGATCAGCTCTTCATGCGCATACGGCCCATGAAGTCGCGCTTGCCGACCGGCACGCCCTTCGAGCGGAGAATGTCGTAAGCCGTCGTCGCGTGGAAATAGAAATTCGGCAGCGAGAAGGTCATGAGGAAATTCTCGGCAGTGAACGGCAGCGCGCGATCACCGACCTTGAACGTCACGTCGCGGCCCTCGAGCGCGTTGACCTCCTCCGGCTTCAGCGCCGTCAGCGCAGCCTGCGCATCGCGCACTAGCGATTGCAGCCCGGCATAGTTGAGCGCCGGATCGCCCGACGGCGGTTTGAAGATTCCGTTCTTCGCGGCCTCCATCGCGCCGAGCGAATGACCCGCGACCGAGACAACCTGATTGCGCAGCGGCCACATGTCGGAGGCGAGCCTGGTTTCGACGATCGTCTCCGGATCGACGCCCCGCTCCTGAAAATGCTTCAGCCCTTTGTCGAGAAAGTGGCTCACCGCACCCAAAGTCTGGAGAAAATTCGCGACGCTCGCGTCGTAGAGAGAAAAGGCCATGTGCGGAATCCCTGTTGCACAACATATCGCTGTCGTAACCAAAGTACGCGTCCGCAATCGCGATAGGCAAGCGACGTCATGAGGTAATTTAAATGCGGCGATCTGCACCGCCGGTGAAGTGAGCTGGCGTCTCGATTCAGATTCCGAAGTTCGAACGATGCGGACGTCTGAACCGCCGGGATGCGAATGTTAGAATTGGGCCACTAGAGCGTCTCCTGCTGGTGGCCGCATTCCTTGCAGGCGAACGCGGCACGGGTGACGCCCTTGGTGGCTTTGACGCGGTTGGGCGCGCCGCACTTGCCGCACGTCGCCTCGATACGGGTGTCCCCCTGTTTGACGACCACCGACCGCTTCTCCATCGCCTCGCGCACCAGACGCTCGGCCTCGTCACGCATCGCTTTCTTGTCCATTCCATCCCTCGCCTGCGGCCGCCCAGCGTTTGCTTTAGATGGAAACCGGTTCACGCTCCAGCGCTTAAGGAGCGTCCGCTCGCCGCGGGCCGTAAAGGCGATTGCCTCAAGCCCGACACAAATCCGATACGGTTCGTTAAACCTCCGGGCGCACGCTCAAGCGTCTGAAGTTTGCGTGACTGGCAGTTTTCCAATTCCCGGAGCTCAACTTGGCCGAGAAACCGGAATACGTCGACCTCATCAGCGCTGCGACGCGACAGAGCTGGCGCAACACAGGTGCACGGATGAGGGCACCATTGCCCGAGCTCGAGCCGGACAAGCCGCGCTCGCGCCTCTCGAGCTGGCCGCCGCCACGTTGGGCCGAATGGCGGCTCGATCTGCTCAAACCCTGGAAAAAGCGCAACAACCCGCGAGGCTAGAACATGATCCGGAAAAGCATGCCCTCGGGCTTGACCCGAGGGTGTGAAGCGGTTTTCCGATAGGATCATGCTCAAAACAAAGCGGTAGAACGCTTAAACCGGCCGCAGTTACGGCCTGAACACTGCAATACCCTCCGCGACAAGCTGATCGCTCGGCACATATCCGGTTTCGATCGTCGAGACCTGTTTCAGAAATTGCGCCATCGCAGGCACTGGCTGACCCGACGCATCGAACAGGTCGATTCTCTCGTCGATACTGCGCGCCGTCCCTCTGATCCAAACCCGGGCCGTCCGGTTCGGACAGTTACAGTTGTCACACTGCGGATTGCTCGCCTCCTCGCCCGCCGGCCTTTCGCAACGCGGCCTGTAATCCGCCGGAACGGACGGCAGCCTGTCGACACACGTGCGGCCCCAGCCATTCCTCGTGCGCTTGCTGCCGCGCGTATCGCACCAGGGCGCGTAGGTTTCGGCCATCAGCCGCGCAGTCCGTTTGCCATCGTTCTGATAGCGCAGCAGCGTACCCACGCTTCGCGCCAGCGACCATTTGGGGTGCTCGTAGACCACATGCTTCTGCTCGTCGACGACAGGACGGCCGTCCGGCGTCGTCACCTGTCCCGGGAAGGGTGTGCCGGAATGATTCTGGGTGCAGCCGTAATTGTTCAGCCTGACACAGCGCGGCACCTCCGCGCAGTTCGCCGGCTGGCCGCTCTTGCGCAGATGCCGCTGCGCGTGAGCGCACCAGTTCGGTCCTTCAACCGCCCACGCGGCAGTGTCACCGGCTATTCCAGCCATCAGCACAACCAGAGCGGCTATCGCCCGGTTCAATATTCGCGTCATGGCAAAATCCTCATGGCAAAATCCTCCTGAAAATATCTCGCACGAAATCGGCGAACGGCGCGTTCCGCAACTACCAGATATCGTAAGGAAGCTGATAGACGCGCTGCAAACCGCATGAGAAAATGCGAGCCGGACAATCACGGCGAGCCATTTCATGGCGCTAAAGACCGTCACCAAACCGCAAACGAAGCCGAAGACCAAGGTCGAACGGCCACGGCTGCACAAGGTCATCCTCGTCAACGACGACTTCACGCCGCGCGAGTTCGTCGTCATGGTGTTGAAGGCGGAATTCCGCATGACCGAGGATCAGGCGCACAAGGTCATGATCACCGCGCACCAGCGCGGCGTCTGCGTCGTCGCGGTGTTCACGAAGGACGTGGCCGAGACGAAAGCCACCCGCGCGACCGACGCCGGCCGCGCAAAGGGCTACCCGCTGCTGTTCACCACCGAACCCGAAGAGTAGTCGCGATCTTGTCCCGGCTCAGCAGCGCACCGCTATAGCGTGTCAAAGACGCGCGTGAACGCGCTTACGGCGCTGCGCTGCGTCCGGGGCAAGCGTTACTGCGATCCGATCTCGATGTTGTTCTCGCGAACAATGGCGCCCCAGGTCTTCATCTGGCCGGAGAAGAACGTCTTGAACCCCGCTGGGCCTTCGGCGCGTATCGATATCTGCTGAGCCTGCGAGAGCTTTTCCGCGACCTTCGGGTCCTGCAACGTCGCCCGCAAGTCGCGCTCGAACCGCTCGATCACCGGCGCCGGTGTACCGGCCGGTGCGAACACGCCCCACCAGGCCAGGGATTCAACTCCCGGCGCGCCGCTCTCTGCCGATGTCGGCACCGGCGCAAGCTCAGGCGACGTGCCACGCTTCTCGCCGAACTGAACGATCGGGCGCAAGGTGCCCCCGGCGATCTGCGGATTGACCAGCGCGGCACTGGCGATGATGAGGTCGACATGACCCGCAAGCGCATCGTTCATCGCCGGACCGCCGCCGCGATACGGCACATGGTTGAGCGAGATGCCGAGCAGCTTCGACAACCGCACCATCGTCAGATGCCCCAGGCTGCCCGCTCCGACGGTGGCATAGGTGACCGTGCCGGGCTTTTCCTTGGCCGCCTTCACCACGTCGGCGAGCGAGCGATAAGGCTTCGCCGGATTGGTGGCGAGCACGTTCGGTGAGGTGCCGATCAGCATCACCGGCGTGAGATCCTTTTCGGAATCGAACGGCAGCTTCTGCAGAGATGGATTCACCGCATGGGTGTCGAACACGAACAGCCAGGTGCGGCCGTCGGGTGCGGCACGTGCGACGAGCGCTGCGCCGGTCGACCCGGCCGCGCCGCCTTTGTTCTCGATGACGACTGAGGCTTTCTGCCGCTCCTGCAAACCCTGCTGGACCTGTCGTGCCACCGCATCGACGGTGCCGCCAGCGGGGAACGGCACGACGATCGTGATACTGCCACCGACGGGGGCATCCTGAGCGCGGGCAGCAGACGGCGCAGCAAGCAGCGGCGTCAGAAGTCCAGCCGCCAAAACCAAGTGTGCGACAACGTGCCGATAAGACAACGGCATTTCTATACCTCCTCCCAAAAAGCAGCGGCCGTACGCGATTGCGCCGGCCGTTCGATGCGGCGCCCCGTTGCGGCTTCTATGGCAGCTTGAGAAGGGCAGCAGAAAGTCTCCGCTGCCGGATGTTTTCAGTCAACACCCTCTTCGGCGGGATAGACGCCGCGCAAGACGCTTTCGAAATGTCCCTTGACGGACTCGTTGCAGAGGCAGGCGCGCGCGGCGAGCATGTCGGCATTCGTAACCAGCAGGGATCCGCGCCGCGTTTCCAGAATACCGTCGCGGCGGAAGGTCTGGATCACCCGGCTCGCGTAGCTGCGGCCGACGCCGAGCATTCCGGCAAGCTGCTCCTGCGTCAGCGGCACGACGGTATCGCCCGTGCGCTCCATCGCCGAGATGATCCACTTGGCCATGCGCTGCTCGATCGAGTGGGTGGCGTTGCATGCGGTCGATTGAAACACCTGCGCAAGGATGCAGTCGGCATAGCGTGCGAACATCTGGTGAAGCGAGGGTGAGCGCGCCTTCGCCGCTTCGAGCGTCT
>JBEIPX010000187.1:0-6253 GCA_040376815.1 Bradyrhizobiaceae bacterium | reverse complement strand
GTCTCCGGAACGTGACTCCAGAAAATCGGGAGTTTTCAATGTTGAGGTAGGAGACTTTTGGGAATGTGCGAGCCAAAAAGTTCGGACATGGGTCTCCAGAGACTCAATGGAAATGAGAAAAGCACGCTGTTGGTGGGCCTTTCTAGGCGCTGAAAAGAATATTCTCTGAAACCGAAAATGCGTGGCTGGGGCGGGAGGGATCGAACCTCCGAATGGCGGAATCAAAATCCGCTGCCTTACCGCTTGGCTACGCCCCACCAGCTTTGGCGAAAGCCGATTCCGGCCCGCCGCGCATGCCGGTTTATAGAGAGAGATCAGGCATTTCAACCGCCCGTACGCCCCCTGCGGCAACCATGAACACTGCCGGTGTATCCCACGGGACCCGTTGAGAAATACCGTGTTTCGTGGAAAGACAGACCGGCTTCGTTCGGGTTTCCAAAGGATCACACCATGACGTATCGCGCGCCGGTCGATGACATTCTCTTGTCCCTCAATCACGGTGCGGGCCTGCTCGCCGCGGTGAAGGCCGGCCATTACGGCGACTTCGACATCGACATGACCGCCGCTGTCGTCGACGAAGCCGGCAAGTTCGCGACCGATGTGCTCGATCCGCTCAATCAGACCGGCGATCGCGCGGGCATCAAGCTGACAGACAAAGGGGTCGCGACTGCGCCGGGCTGGAAGGACGCCTACAAGCAATGGACCGAAGCCGGCTGGAACGCGGTCTCCGGTCCTGAAGAATGGGGGGGCCAGGGCCTCCCCCTCGCCGTGCATTCGGCGGTGAACGAAATCTGGAGCGCGTCCAACCTCGCTTTCGATCTCTGCCCGCTGCTGACGCAAAGCGCGATCGACGCCCTGCATGCGCACGGCAGCGAGGAACTGAAGAAGATTTATCTGGCGAAGCTCATCTCCGGCGAATGGCCAGGCACCATGCAGCTGACGGAGCCGCAAGCCGGAACGGACGTCGGTGCGCTGCGCACCCGCGCCGAGAAGCAGGCTGACGGCAGCTATCGCCTGTTCGGCACCAAAATCTTCATCACCTATGGCGACCATGACATGAGCGACAACATCGTTCATTTCATTCTGGCGCGCCTGCCCGGCTCGCCGCCCGGCTCGAAGGGCATCACGCTGTTCCTTGCGCCGAAGTTCATGGTCAATGCCGACGGCTCGCTTGGCGCACGTAACGACATCTACGCCAGTGGCATCGAGCACAAGGTCGGCATTCACGCCTCGCCCACCTGCACGATGACGATGGGCGACAAGGGCGGCGCCATCGCCTACCTCGTTGGCAAGGAGAACGGCGGCATGGCCGCGATGTTCACCATGATGAATCAGGCGCGCCTCGGCGTGGGCCTTCAGGGCGTCGGCCTCGCCGATCGCGCCTATCAGCGCGCGCTCGCCTATGCGCAGGAGCGCCGGCAAGGAAAGGCGCCAGGCAGCAAGAGCGAGGGCTCCGATCCGATCATCGCCTATCCGGACGTGAAGCGAAACCTGATGATGATGCGCGCGATGACCGCGGCAGCGCGGACGATCTGCTACGCCACGGCGGTCGCGATCGACGTGTCGCATCGCGCCACCGATCCTAAGGTGCGCGAGAAAGCCGCCGCACGCGGCGCGCTGCTGACGCCGATGGCGAAAGCATTCTCGACCGATATCGGCAACGAAGTCGCCGGCATCGGCGTGCAGGTGCACGGCGGCATGGGCTTCATGGAGGAAACCGGCGCCGCGCAGTACATTCGCGATGCGCGCATTCTCACCATCTATGAAGGCACCAATGGCGTGCAGGCCAACGACCTCCTGATGCGCAAGCTGCAGATGTCGGGTGGCGAAGCGGTGTGGGATTTGCTGGGCGAACTGTCGGCCATCGTCAGCAAGGTGGAGGCGTCGAACGATCCCGCCTTCGGCACCACCGGCGAGAAACTGCGCGGCGCGCTCGCCTCGCTGGAACGCACCAGCAAGTGGCTGCTCGAGAAGGTCGCAACCGCGCCCACCGAAGCACTTGCTGGCGCGACGCCTTATCTGCGCCTGTTTTCGGTGACGCTCGGCGGCTGCTCGCTCGCAAACGAAGCGCTGGCAGCGCGTGGCGACGACGCCGTGCAAGGCGACGCTGGACGCTACACCACCCTCGCCCGCTTCTTCGCCGAAAACGTCACCGTTCAAGCCGGTGCGCTGGAACGCACCGTGATGGACAGCGCAACCGCGGTGACCGGGGCCGATACCGTGCTGGGTTCCTGACCACATAAAGAGTCCGCAGCTTCCGCATACTCATTGGAGTGAACATGACCGAGCACATTGTCGTACGTGACGAAAACGCGACGCGCACCATCAGCATGCACCGTCCCGACAAGAAGAATGCGCTGACACAGGCCATGTATCTGACGATGAGCGCGGCGATCGACTCGGCGCAAGCCGACAAGGCGATCCGCTGCCTCGCGATCACCGGCACGCCCGGCACGTTCACCGCAGGCAATGATCTCGAGGATTTCCTGAAGGCCGGTACCGCCGCGGACGGCACCGCCCGCCCGTCAGCTGCCATGACGTTCCTGCGCTCGCTCGCCAACAACTCCAAGCCGCTCGTCGCGGTGGTCGACGGCTTCGCGGTCGGCATCGGCACAACCCTCATTTTCCACTGCGACTACGTGATCGCGAGCACGCAGGCGAAGTTCTCCACGCCCTTCATCCATCTCGGCCTCGTGCCGGAAGGCGCGTCGAGCCTGCTCGTGCCGCGCGCCATGGGACATCATCGTGCCTTCTCGATGCTGGTGATGGGCCGGACACTAGGCGCTACCGATGCCAGGGAGGCCGGCTTCGTCAACGACGTGGTCGCTCCCGATCAACTCGAAGCGCAGACCAAGAAGGTCACGCAGGAAATCTGCGCTCTGCCCGCCGAAGCGGTCGCGATCTCGCGCAAGCTGCTGAAGCCCGCACCGGACGAACTGCTGGCCCGCATCGAGCAGGAAAGCGCGCTGTTCGGCGAGCGGATGCGCTCGGCGGAAGCGATCGGCGCATTCCAGAGCTTCCTCGCCCGCAAGCGGGCTTGAGGCTCCTGCCAGTACTCCCTATCTGACGTTCAGTTGAACTTGGCCCCGAACCAGATTCGGGGCCAAAGTGTTATTCTCTGCAGGGAAATTCCCCTGCCGGCATTGCATTCGGCGCGGCCTTCCAGCAACTCTGTTCGCACCAATTTCCGGCCTCTTCACGCCGAGGTGGCCGCAAGACAAACGAGCGTTCCTCATGTCGACTTTGCTTCTGACCCACAGCGCTTGCCTTCACCATGAAGTTCCGCAGGGACACCCCGAGCGGCCGGAGCGCATGCGTGCAGTCGAGCAGGCGCTCGCCGCCGAGCGCTTCAATTCCCTGGTGCGCCGCGATGCGCCGCAGTGCGAGCTTGGCGTGATCTCGCTCTGCCACCCCGAGCAGTATGTCGATGAACTGCGGCACGTCTCGCCGAAAGAGGGTCTCGTTTATATCGACGGCGACACGTCGATGTCGCCGGGCACCTGGGAAGCGCTGCTGCGCGGTGTCGGCGGCGCGGTGCATGCGGTCGATGAGGTCATGACCGGCAAGGTCGCGAACGCCTTCGTCGCGACGCGCCCGCCTGGCCACCACGCGGAGACGGCCCGGCCGATGGGCTTCTGCTTCTTCGACAACGCCGCGATCGCGGCACGGCACGCACAACGCAGGTATGGCATCGGCCGCGTCGCAGTGGTCGATTTCGACGTGCATCACGGCAACGGCACCCAGGAAATTTTCTGGGCCGACGACAGCGTCATGTATGCATCAACGCATCAGATGCCGCTGTTTCCCGGCACCGGTGCAATGGGAGAACGCGGCGAGCACGACACCGTCGTCAACGCGCCATTGCAATCCGGCGATGGGTCGCACGCCTTCCGCGAAGCATTCGATCTCGCGATCCTGCCGCGGCTGGAAACATTTGCGCCGGAGCTTGTCGTGATCTCCGCCGGTTTCGATGCGCACTGGCGCGATCCGCTCGCCAATTTGAAGCTCACCGAGCAGGATTTCGCGTGGGTGACCAAGAAGTTGATGGACATCGCTGACAAGAGCGCGGGTGGCCGCGTGGTATCCGTTCTCGAAGGCGGCTATGATTTGCAGGGCCTGAAGGATTCGGTAACGCTGCATGTCGCTGCGCTGATGGGCACCGAGTTCGCCTGACCAAAGTAATGGCAAACCTGTGGCGGCCCGCCGCCATAGATCCCCCGCAAAGAGCACGGAAATTTAGTCTGACAGCTCCGGCTGTCAGAACCCTGGATCGAGGACTTGAGCATGGCCGAAACCGCGCACGCCGACGTCAAGCGGCTGAGCTTTGAGAAAGCGATCGAGGAGCTCGAGTCGATCGTCAAGCGGCTGGAAGACGGCAAGGTGCCGCTCGAAGAGTCGGTCACGATTTATGAACGCGGTGAGGCCTTGAAGCAGCGTTGCGAAGAGCTGTTGCGGCAGGCCGAAGCCAAGGTCGACCGGATCACGGCGGACGCCTCCGGCAAGGTGACCGGCGTCGAGCCCCTCGACGTAAATTGAAGCCCTGCACCCGGCGAAACGGCCCTTCATCCAGAATTATGACTGAATGTTTCAGCGCCGTGATTGCGGCCATGGTTGTACGCGCAGCCGTCAACCGCCTGTTTTTTCAGGCGACTCTCGCAAACACCGGGGTCACGCCTGCTTTCTTTCGCGATCGACGCAACCGGCCTGACCTTGGCCGCATTGGCTAAATGCGGCCTTTGGTATATGGCTCGAAGCTGATTTGCGGCGAAATCCAGGACGCCGTGCAACCGGCAACCCCTTGTAACGGTGCGCTTTTGACTGAACATCATTCGCCGACTCCGCTCCTCGACACCATCCAGACGCCGGATCAGCTGAGGAAGCTGAAGCCCGCGCAGCTGCGCCAGTTCGCCGACGAGTTGCGGCATGAGACAATCAGCGCCGTGTCGGTCACCGGCGGCCATCTTGGTGCGGGCCTCGGCGTGGTCGAACTGACGACGGCAATACACTACGTTTTCAATACACCGGCCGATCGCCTGATCTGGGACGTCGGTCATCAGGCGTATCCGCACAAGATTCTCACCGGCCGCCGCGACCGCATTCGCACGCTGCGCATGGGCGGAGGTCTCTCCGGCTTCACCAAACGGTCGGAGAGCGAATACGACCCATTCGGCGCAGCGCATTCCTCGACCTCGATTTCCGCCGGCCTCGGCATGGCTGTCGCCCGCGATCTTCAGGGCGGAAACAACAACGTCATTGCCGTGATCGGCGATGGATCGATGTCAGCCGGCATGGCCTACGAGGCAATGAACAACGCGGGTGCGCTGAAATCCCGCCTGATCGTCATCCTCAACGACAACGACATGTCGATCGCCCCGCCGGTCGGTGCGATGTCCGCGTATCTCGCGCGCCTGATCTCCGGCCCGACCTACGGCTCCGCCCGCGAGGCGCTGAAGACCCTTGCGCATCATCTGCCGAAATTCTTCGAGGAGCGCGCGCTGCGCGCCGAGGAATATGCGCGCGGCATGGTGACCGGCGGCACCCTGTTCGAGGAGCTCGGCTTCTTCTATGTGGGCCCGATCGACGGCCACAACCTCGATCACCTCCTGCCGGTGCTGAAAAACGTGCGCGATGCGCCGGGCGGCCCGATCCTCGTTCACGTCGTCACGCAGAAGGGCAAGGGCTATGGCCCTGCCGAAGCCTCCGCCGACAAGTATCACGGCGTCGTCAAGTTCGACATGGTCACCGGCGCACAGGTGAAGGCCAAATCGAACGCGCCCTCGTATACCGCCGTCTTCGGCCAAAGCCTGATCAAGGAAGCGCAGAAGGACGAGAAGATCGTCGCCATCACAGCGGCGATGCCGGGCGGCACCGGCGTCGACATGTTCTCGAAAGTCTTCCCGGAACGCACCTTCGACGTCGGCATCGCCGAACAGCATGCGGTGACCTTCGCCGCCGGCCTTGCTACCGAAGGCTTCAAACCGTTCGCGGCAATCTACTCCACGTTCCTTCAGCGCGGCTACGATCAGGTCGTGCATGACGTCGCGATCCAGGGGCTTCCCGTCCGCTTCGCGATCGACCGCGCCGGACTGGTCGGCGCCGACGGCTCGACCCACGCCGGATCGTTCGACAACGCCTATCTCGGCTGCCTGCCCGGCTTCGTTATCATGGCAGCGGCCGATGAGGCCGAACTCGTACACATGGTCGCAACGCAGGTGGCGATCGACGATGCGCCGAGCGCACTGCGTTATCCGCG
>JBEIPX010000308.1:0-4371 GCA_040376815.1 Bradyrhizobiaceae bacterium | reverse complement strand
AATGACAGAGAGTTTTACTCATTCCAGTATCCACGTGTCTTTTGTGCCGCCGCCCTGGCTCGAATTGACGACGAGCGAGCCTTCCTTGAGTGCCACCCGCGTCAAGCCGCCGGGAATGACGGTGACGTGGTCGCGGCCGGTCAGCACGAACGGGCGAAGATCGACGTGACGCGGCGCGAGGCCCGATGCGGTGCAGGTCGGGCAGGTCGAGAGCGCGAGCGTCGGCTGGGCGATGAAGCCGGCCGGATCGCGCTTCACCTTGGCGCGGAAGTCGTCGATGACGCCCTTGGTCGCGGCCGGTCCGATCAGCATGCCGTAGCCGCCGGAGCCGTGCACCTCCTTCACCACCAGCTCGTGCATGTTCTCGATCACGTAGGCGAGGTCCTTCTCCTCGCGGCAGCGCCAGGTCGGCACGTTCTTGAGGATCGGCTCCTCGCCGAGATAGAACTTCACGATCTCCGGCATGTAACTGTAGATCGCCTTGTCGTCGGAGATGCCGGTGCCGACCGCGTTGGCGAGCGTCACGTTGCCGGCGGCATAGACCGACATCAGTCCCGGCACGCCGAGCACCGTGTCGGGCCGGAAGGTCAGCGGATCGAGAAAATCGTCGTCGAGGCGGCGATAGATCACGTCGACCCGTTTCAGCCCTTCGGTCGTGCGCATGAACAGCTCGTCGTTCTTGACGATCAGGTCGCGGCCCTCGACCAGCTCGATGCCGAGCTTGTCGGCGAGGAACGAGTGTTCGTAGTAAGCGGAGTTGTAGATGCCGGGCGTCAGCAGCGCCACGTTCGGCTCGGCGGCGGCGCTCTCGGGCGCGACCGAGCGCAGCGCGGCGAGCAGTTCGTCCGGATAGTTCTCGACCGGCGCGACGCGATGGCGCGCGAACAGGTCCGGGAACAGCCGCATCATGATTTCGCGGTTCTCCAGCATGTAGGAGACGCCGGAGGGCGTGCGGGCGTTATCCTCCAGCACATAGAAATCGTTCGGATCGGTGCGGACGATATCGACGCCGGCGATGTGGACGTAGACGTCGTGCGGCACATCCTGGCCGTTCATCTCCGGCCGGAACACCGGGTTCTGGAAGATCAGGTCGTCCGGAATCTTGCCGGCGCGCAGGATGTCGCGGCCGTGATAGATGTCGCCGAGGACCATGTTCAGCGCCTTGACGCGCTGCTTCAGGCCCTTTTCCAGCCGGGCCCATTCCTGTCCGGACAGGATGCGGGGGATGACGTCGAAGGGGATCAGCCGTTCGGTCGATTCCGCCTCGCCATAAACGGCGAAGGTGATGCCGATCCGGCGAAACAGCAGTTCGGCTTCCTTGCGGCGGAATTCAAGGGCGTCCGGCGGCGTCTCCTGCAGCCAAAGAGACAATTCCTTGTAGGCCTGGCGAAGATCGCCATCCGAGCCATTCATTTCATCGAACGCAACTGCCATAAACCCTGACTGCTTTTTGAGGCCGCGCCTTAGAACGAGAATGCACGGATCATTCAAATGGTAGCAAGGGCCGGGCCAGCGCGATATGCATGGAGATGCAGCATTTTGTCTGATAGGGGCGATCGCTGCCCGCAAATGTGGCGCGCAGGTGCCCAAACGGGCGGCAAGCCGCGGTTAAGTGTTGACAGCCGAAGGCGAAAAACGCCGCTGTCGGGGGAGAGTTAGGAATGAGCGAGATCGTCACCGCGGGCATTCTGGTGATCGGCGACGAGATCCTGTCGGGCCGGACCAAGGACAAGAACATCGGCTATATCGCCGAATACCTGACCAACATCTGCATCGATCTGAAAGAGGTTCGCGTCGTCTCCGACGACGAGGCGGACATCATCGCCGCGCTCGATGCGCTGCGCGGACGCTATACCTACGTCTTCACCACCGGCGGCATCGGACCGACCCATGACGACATCACCGCCGACAGCGTCGCCAAAGCGTTCGGCGTCTCGATCGACCATCACCCCGAGGTGGTGGCGCGTTTTGCGGAGCGCTTCAAGGGCCAGGACCTGAACGAGGCACGGTTGCGCATGGCGCGCATCCCGGACGGTGCCGAACTGATCCAGAGCGCGACCATCCTCGCGCCGGGCTTCAAGATCGGCAACGTCATCGTCATGGCCGGCGTGCCGTCGATCATGCAGGCGATGATGGACATCATCGCGCCGAAGCTGAAATCCGGCGTGCGCATGCTGTCGGATACGGTGCGGGCCAACGCACGCGAGGGCGACATCGGCACGCCGTTGCGTGCCGTTCAGCAGAATCATCCGGAGACGATCATCGGCAGCTATCCGTTCATGGACGAGAACGGCATGCCGAACACCAACCTCGTGGTGCGCTCGCGCGACGCGGCGAAGCTCGACGCCGCGATGGCCGACGTGAAAAAGATGCTGACGGAACTGAACCTGCCGCCGCGCTAGGCATGATCCCGAAAAGTGGGAACCGGTTTTCGGATCAGATCATGCCCAAAAGTGGCATGCGGGTTCAGCAGCCAACGGAGCCGTCATGAGCGAGAGCTTTTTCGAGGCGATCAATTCCGGGAAGATCACCGCGCCCCCGTGCGCCCAGACGCTGGGCATCGAGATCAAGAGCTACGATCTCGATGCGCATTCGGTCGAGCTCGCATTCGAGGGACGGCCGGAATTCGCCAATCCCATCGGCATCGTGCAGGGCGGCTTCCTCTCGGCGATGCTCGACGACGCGATGGGGCTTGCGTGCGCGACCTTGATGAAGGCCGGCGAGTTCTCGCCGACGCTCGCGCTGAACGTGCAGTTTCACCGCCCGGCGAAGATCGGCAAGCTCGAAGGAAGCGGCCGCGTCACCTATCGCGGCAAGGAAATTCTGCAGATGAGTTCCGAGCTGCGGCAGGGCGGCAAGGTGGTGGCGACCGCCACCGCGACCGCGATGCTGCGCAAGGTGGGCTGATGCCCGATCCCGCAGCGCCAGCGAAGATGCTCTCCATCACATGGGAGCAGTTTCATCGCGATGCGCAGGCGCTGGCGGAGCGGCTCAAGGATGCCGGACCGTTCGACGCGATGGTGGCGATTACCCGCGGCGGGCTTGTGGCTGCTGCCATCGTCGCGCGGGTGCTGCGTATCCGCGTGATCGAAACCATCAGCGTGGTGAGTTACGACCGTACCGCGCAAGGCGAGGTGAGGGTGGTGAAGGCGATCGCGCCCGACATCGCCGCGATGGGCAAGCGGCTTCTCGTTGTCGACGATCTGGTCGATTCCGGCACGACCATGGAGATCGTGCGCGCGCAGTGCCCGGGCGCACACGTCGCGACCGTCTACGCCAAACCGAAGGGGCGCGCGCTCGCCGACACCGTGGTCAGCGAAGTCTCGCAGGACACGTGGATCGTGTTTCCGTGGGAAGACGGCGTGGAGGGGTGAACGACGGTGGACTCCCTCCCCCTGCAAGGGGGAGGGCTGGGGTGGGGGTCTGCTGTTGAGCACAAGATTGCGTCTGCGATGACCCCCACCCGATCGCTGCGCGATCGACCTCCCCTTTCAGAGGGAGGTGTGAGCCGCGCTTGCAATGACGAAAGTTACCCCAGCCTCTCGCGCGCCAGCTTCGCACCTGCGCCGAGCGCCTGAAGTTTTGCCTCGGCGATGTCACGGCGCATTGGCGCCATGCCGCAGTTCGTGGTCGCGGTGATCTTGTCCTTCGGCACGATCTTCATCACGGCCTCGATGGTCTTCACCACGTCTTCCGGCGTTTCGATCACGTCGCTTGCAACGTCGATGACGCCGGCCTGCACGATCTTGCTCTTGAGGATGCCGAGCAGTTCGATCGGCACGTGCGAATTCTTGCACTCGATAGCGACCTGCTGGATGCTGCTCTTGTCGATGGTCGGGAACGTCTGCTCGTACTGCCGCCACTCGCCGCCGAGTGTCTTCTTCCAGTCGTCGTTGGCCTTGATGCCGTAGCCGTAGCAGATGTGCACGGCGGTCGCGCATTTGAGGCCCTTGGCCGCGCGCTCCAGCGCCTCGACGCCCCAGTCGCGCACCTCGTCCATGTAGACGTTGAAGGCCGGCTCATCGAACTGGATCATGTCGACGCCGTCGGCCTCCAGCGCCTTCACCTCCTGATTGAGCAGGTCGGCGAAAGCGAAGGCCATCTTGACCTTGTCGCCATAGTATTTGTCGGCGATCGTATCGATGATGGTCATCGGGCCGGGCACGGTGAACTTGAGCTTGCGCCCGGTGTGCTTGCGCGCGGCCTGCGCTTCGAGCGCGTGCACGCGGCTCTTCAACTGAAGCGGCGCGACCACCTGCGGCACCATCGCCTTGGAGCGATCGTTGCGGATGCCCATCTCGACCTTGTGCGCGAAGTCGATGCCTTCGATCCGCTCCAGGAAGCCGTGCACGAAATGCTGCCGCGCCTGTT
>JBEIPX010000240.1:0-5377 GCA_040376815.1 Bradyrhizobiaceae bacterium | reverse complement strand
GTCTCGTTTGGTCATCGGCATTGGTCCTGTTGTTCTTGTGTTTTAACCGCGCGCGGCAATACGATGCTGAAGGTGCTTGTAGCCGGATGATTTGACGAAATCGTCGAGCTGCCAAAGCGCGCCGCTTACACCCCACGTTCCGTCAGGCACGTCGGACATGATGAGCGACGTCACCACCGGCCGCGGATCGCTGTCCGGCTTTGCTGCCGTAACCGCCGCCTGCATGAGGCGCGAGGCTTCCGCACGCGAGGCTCCATCGAGAACGCCGCCTGGCGCATGGAACATGACCACCACCGGCAGCACCCGGGCGGTCAGATCGTTGCCGCCGAGAAGGAAGCAGCCGGCCTTCACCTCCTCGATGATCACAAGCGTTGTGGCTTCCTGTTTCGGATCGTCGCCGATCTGCTCGACCGTCTTGGCAACGCCGGTCACGCCCTTGCCCAGACGCGCGCGTCCGGCGGCATCGAACGCGCCCTCTGGAACCTTCACGATGATATTCGGCATGGCCGTCTCCTGACTGCTGATTTCCCGGACGATCATTGCCAGGAGGCGTCAAAACGGCTAGTGTCATAAACGACATTATTCGGGTAAATTTTGACACCTGATCGAAGGTATCCGCATGACCAAGGTCGCAGTCCTTGAGATCGACGGCTGCATGCCATCGAGCGCCGCCATCACCCATGACGTCATGTCCACGGCCAACGGCATCAGCACCACGGCCAGGCGCGCGCTGCCGTTCGCGGTGAAGACGATCCAGTGCGGCCCGCATCGCAAGCGCGTCAGCCTCTGCAAACCCGATCTCGTGATCATCCCCGGGCTCGGCACTGCATCCGTCGAAGCGCTCGAGGCAAGGCTCAGCAGCCCAGCCTGCCGCCACGTCATCGACATGCTCGCCAGTGCATCTACTGGTGGCGCGACCATCGCCGCCTCCTGCGCGAGCACGTTCCTGCTCGCTGAAGCGGGCCTGCTCAACGGCCGCCGCGCCACCACCACATGGTGTCTCGCGCCGCTGTTCCAGCGGCGATATCCGCAGGTCGATCTCGTCACCGACCAGATCGTGGTGGCGGACTGGCCGATCGCGACCGGAGGTGCGGCGATGGCGCAGATGGATCTGATGCTGGCCGTGGTCGGCCACTTCGCCGGCCCTCGCCTCGCAAAAGCGTGCGCGAATTATCTTCTGCTCGACGAGCGCCGCTCGCAGGCGCCGTACATGGCGATCACTTATCTTGCGGGCCAGGACCCGAAAGTGGCCAAAGCCGAAAGCTGGGTGCGCAGGAATATCGCGCGCGACTTCGCCATCGAGGAGCTTGCATCAGCCGTGGGCTTCGCGCCGCGCACCTTCGCCCGCCGCATCGCCGCGGTTTGCGGCATCTCGCCGATCCAGTTCGTGCAGCGCATCCGGCTCGAAACCGCACGCACGCTGCTCGAGACGACGCGCCTCTCCGTCGACGAGATCGCGCGCAAGGTCGGCTATGCCGAACCATCGACGCTGCGCCGGCTGATCCGCCGCGACACCAAGCATGCGCCCGGACATTTCCGCCCGGCGGCGTGACATCCGGCGCCTCACACGGACTGGCAAGATTTCGGAATTGGCCACCCGCGATATAGCCATCAAGCTGTCCAACCGAGTAACGGACACAGGTGGCCAACGATGTTGCTTAGGTTGCGGCAGACAAAAGGCACCGGATTGATAGCCGGTATGCTTGGGGCACTGTTCATCGGAAGTGTCGCGATGGCACAAAGTCCCGCATCTCGGATCGACGAGGCGCTACAGAACATCACCTCATTGGTCCGGCCTGAACGTATCGGCTATGCAACAATTTGGGACGGCAACAAGTATGTTCAATGCCGGCGGATGCCGGATCGTAGTTTGCGATGCGAGGCGGCAGGTACATCAATGCAGCCTTCACTCAAACGCGTGCTGACCGGCGAGCGCATCGTCAAGCTCAATACGCTCGGCTGGCAACTGGACCCCAGCTTTGGCAATTACGTGCGGATATTCCCTGCCAATACAGGCACCGATCGCGCCGCCGCCCAGGTTTTGCTGGCTCTCCAGGCCTACGACGCTGACGCATCCAAGCTGGAATATCGCACAGCGTGGATCAAGGACGTGCCCTGTCCGCCCCGCAACGGCCCGTCACAAAGTCTTGCCGGCATCGTGAACGACGCCACGGCGATGCAGAGACGCGCACTGACTACATGCTCCTACACGCCACCTCCCATCCCTCAGAGCGTCGCGTCGGCGGCCGATCTGATCGCTCTTTATGGCACCGATGTCGCAGCCGAGATCCAGCGGTTGCGCATAAATGTCAGGCGAAAAGTCTTCGTCGTGTTCAGCGCAGGCATCGGTTATGTCCAGTGCATCACCGATCCATCGACACTCGCACTCTACTGCGAGGCTCAGTCCGCAGAGAGTTGGCCAGCACTGACACCGATCCTTACTCCAGCACGCGTGACGCGCTTGCTGCGCGCCGGTTACGCCGAACCGGGACGTACGCCCAACTATTCGAAAAGTTATGCGCTCGACAAAACCACCGACAGTGCAATTGCCAACGAAATCCTGACGCTGCTCCATGACGTCTATGGCTACTCCGGCACATCCAAGCTGAAGATCGTGACCGAGCAAGGTTGATACTTTCTCTAGATCAGTCTGCCTGCTCCGCCTCAGGCCCGAGCCGACACAATCCAGCATGCAGCGGTGAACCGCACTGCGTCACCCGACACGAAAGGCGCGAACGCCGCACGAACGGTTTCGACCACCCGCCGCCGCAACGCCTCGTCGGCATGTGCAAGCGCAAGTCCCACCGGTCCAAGGCGCGAGATATAGGCGGTCAGTTGCTCGCGCGGAAACGCGCACGGAAGATCGGCGGCGTGAATCTCGATCGCTTCCCAGCCGCTCGCGGTGAGAATGCCGCTGACGTGATCGCGGTCGGCGAATGCAAATTGCCCCGGCCCGCCGGGGCGGCGCACCGGCAGGTCTGGCAGCAGCGGCGCGGCCGCCCGCTCCGCCGTGGTCATGAACGGATTATCCGCACCGCTTCGCCAGACGATGCAGCGGAGCATTCCACCCGGAATCGCTGCGCGACGAAGATTTGCAAACGCCGCCACGGAATCGGCAAAGAACATCACGCCGAGCCTGGAGATAATTGCATCGAAGCTTGCCGGCGCAAACGGAAAGGTCTGCGCATCCGCCTCGATGAAATCCACGGATAGCCCTTCCCGCTCCGCGCGCACCCGCGCGGACGCGAGCATCGGCCCGGACACATCGACGCCGGTGCAATGACCGTTCCCGCCGAGCGACCTTGCGGTGGCGAGCGTGGTGCTGCCGGTGCCGCAGCCGACATCGAGAATGCGGCGGCCACCGCTGACCATCTGCATCATCCGGACCGCGTCGAGCAGCGGTTCGAGTAGCGGTGCGAAGATCGTGTCGAGCAGGTGCTGCTGTTCGACCCAGATGTGGCCCGCGGGGCCGTTCCAGAGCGCTGTCTGCTCATCATAGATATCGCGCGTCGATGTCATCGTTGGTTCTCTTTTCTCTTGCCGTTGCTGGACATGGCCTGCATTCTGCCACTTCAAGTCAACTTGAGGTCAAGCATGATTGCGCTCGATATCGCGGAAGTCGCGCAGCGCTCCGGGGTTCCGGCATCGACGCTGCGCTACTACGAGGAAAAGGGCCTGATCGCGGCAACCGGCCGGCGCGGGCTGCGCCGCCTGTTCGATGCGGCGGTACTGGAGCGCCTCGCCCTGATCGCGCTCGGGCAAACCGCAGGCTTCTCGCTCGACGAGATCGCGAAAATGTTCGCGCCGGACGGACGGCCGCGTATCGACCGCAAGCTGCTGAGCGCGAAGGCGGACGATCTCGATCGCACCATCCGCAGGATGACGGCATTGCGCGAAGGGCTGCGGCATGCGGCAGCATGTCCGAAGCCGAGCCACATGGAGTGCCCGACCTTTCAGCGGCTCCTGCGCAAAGCCGCGACCGGTGCCATCGGGCCGGCCGACCAGCGATCGTTACGCTCGCGTCAAACGAAGCGGCGCAAGACACGGTGAGCCAATTCCCTTGGCATCACGCGGCGACGGGGGCCGGCTGCGCGGTCTTCGGGCCAGGTTTGGGGAACGGCTTGAACGTCATCGCCATCAGGAATGCCCCCATGCCGACCGCGGCTGAACCGATATAAAGCCACGCGTAACTCGCGAACGTGTCGTAGATCAAGCCGCCGGCGATCGGTCCCGTGGCCATGCCAAGACCACCCGCCATCGCGGTGCCGCCGATCACCGTGCCCATCATCCGCATCGGAAAATTCTCGCGCGCGAGCACCGAATAGAGCGGCATCGTCCCGGCGTAGATGAAGCCGAACAGCGCCGCGACCGCGTAGAATCCCGCAAGCTGGCTCACCGCGATGAAGCCCAGCGCGCCGATCGACTGAACCAACAGCCCGGCGACGAGGACACGCTTGGCGCCGAGCTTGTCGCCGAGCAAGCCGAACGCGACGCGCCCGCCCATCCCCGCCAGTCCTTCGATGCTGTAGATCGAGACCGCCGCGATCAGCGGAATGCCGCAGCTCACCGCGTAACTGACCGTGTGGAAGATCGGGCCCGAATGCGTGGCGCAGCAGAAGAAATTCGTCAGCAGCAGGATGATGAATTGCGGCGAGCGCAGCGCCTGCCCCATCGACATCTCCTCGCCACCGTCGCCGGCCATCGCGCCGGGCGCGCTGTCCATCGCAGGCGCGCGGCGGATCAGGAACGAGACGGGAATCATGACCGCGGCGACAACGGTCGCGATGATCGTCAGTGACGTCCGCCAGTCGTTGTTGGTGATCAGCCAAGCCGCGAACGGCGCCATGGTCATCGGCGCCATGCCCATGCCGGCCGAAACGAGCGACACCGCGAGACTGCGATGGGTGTCGAACCAGTTGGTCACGCATGCCATCAGCGGCGCGAAGATCGCGGCCGTCGCGCCGCCGACCAAAAGTCCGAAGATCAGCTGGAACTGGAGCAGCGATGTCGCACGGCTGGCAAGGTACAGGCTGATGGCGAGCACGACGGAGCCGGTCAACACCACCGGCAATGGGCCGAGCCGATCCGACAGCGTGCCCCACGCAAAGCTCGCAAACGCCATCGACAGGAACGCGATGGTCATCGCGCTCGACACGCCGGTCACCGACCAGCCGGTTTCCTTTGCGATCGGCTGCAGAAATACCGGCAGCGAGAACATCGCACCGATCGCGATGCAGCCGAGCAAACCGCCGGCGGCGACAATGACCCAGCGATAGTGCCTGTGAGCAATGCCTGACATCGGCCAACTCCCTTCTTCTTGGTTTTCTTGATGTTCGTCGATCCCGGCGGTGCGGCCTGGTATGCGGTCGTTTACCGC
>JBEIPX010000018.1:0-16587 GCA_040376815.1 Bradyrhizobiaceae bacterium | reverse complement strand
TAACGCCTGAAGATCGTGTGCGAGCGATAGCTCTTGGTGGGACCTGAGACGTCGTGCCGGATGGCGAACGAGCCATCGGGCAGGAACGCGTAGGTGCTGACGTAGCTGTCGTCGCGGCAGGGATGAGTTGCTTGGCCGCGCAGGGCGCCGTCCGCTTGCGCAAGACGGATGACGTGAAACAGCCGCTCGGGCGTTTCGGCGAAGAACACGGAGAAGTCACCCGGCGACGCGCGAAAAATATAGCGGCGCTCGGCGTCGAAGCGCTGACCGCCGGAGAGCGTCAGCGTGCCGCGCTCGTGATAGGCGAGGCCGCCGTCGCTGCGCAGCGTGAATGTCGCGTGGCCCGACATGGTGGCGCCGGTGTCGATGGTGCGCGCAAGCGACCACGCACCGGCAAGGCGCGCGAACACGCCGTCGGCGGTGCTCCAGGCGGCAATGTCAGGATCGGCGAGCATCTGCCGACGATAGACGCTGACGCGATGTTGCGCCAGCATGCCCGATCAACGAAGGCTGTCTCAACAGGCTGACGCAAAAAGAAAACGGCGCGCTCATCCAGCGCGCCGTTTCCGTGTTACCGGATTGTGGGGAGCAATCCGGCGGGGGATAGATATCAGCCCTGACGGCCGGCGTTGTCGGCGCGGCGCTCCATCGGCAGCACGATCACCTTGGTGCCGACGTTGACGCGCGAATAGAGGTCCATCACGTCCGGGTTGGTCAGGCGGATGCAGCCCGAGGACACGCGACCGCCGATCGTGGTCGGATCGTTGGTGCCGTGAATGCGATAGATCGACGAGCCGAGATACATCGCACGCGCGCCGAGCGGGTTGCCCGGACCACCGGCCATATGGCGCGGCAGATACGGTTGGCGGGCGAGCATTTCCGGCGGCGGCGTCCATGCCGGCCACTCGGCCTTGCGGCTCACGTTCTGCACGCCCGACCAGGTGAAGCCCTGACGGCCAACGCCGATGCCGTAACGGATCGCGCGGCCGCCTCCGAGCACGTAATAGAGATAAGTGTTGGGCGTATCGATGATGATGGTGCCCGGCGCTTCCCTGGTCATGTAGTTGACGACCTGGCGCTTCAGATGCGCCGGCGTCTCGGACGGTGCGCGCTCGTCTTCGGCTTCGACTTGCGGAGCAGGCGCGGGAGCCGCCTCGAACGTCGGCAGCGGCAGGAACGGGAATGGGTTGAACGGAGCAGCCTTCACGGGCGAGGCGTACAGCATGGCCAATCCCAATGCGCCAGCGGCTGCGAATGAAAAGGCCTTCTTCGAAAATCGATCCACCGAAAACATTCTGAAGTCTCCCTGGAAGCGCCGGCTGGCGTCTTGTTGGCGGAGACATCTAACGGCAGACCGCTTCAGGAATTTTGCGTCAAAAGCCTAAAATGGTTTCGCGGCGAATTAGAATTGTTTCATCACGGCACGGCGACGAAACAGTCCTTGTGGAAGAGTGGCCGCGAACGCATCAATTTTAGCGAGGTTGGTGATGTTTGCGCAGGAGGGAGCGCGGAAGCGGCAAATGATGAAATGGCAAATGATCCAGGGCCGCGGGACGGCACCTCGAGGTCGCATCCTGGAAACGCGTGCGGCTCGGCTCAGATCATGCCGAACACGATTGCGCCGACAAACGCAAACGCTGCGTACGCCATCACAACTTGCAAACGACCGGCGACAGTCATGGGAACGCTCCCTTGGTTGACACGGGCGGCACGTTGTAACGCCAAGGCTAGCAAAGCGTTCCGCAGGAAGAAAAGACAGGGGCGCTGCACTATCCCTGACTATCTCTGACTATTTCTTGGCATTGCGTATGCCGGCGCTTGCAGCGGCGCGGCGCGAACGTGGTTAAAGAACGATAAAAATCAACACGTTGAAGAGTCTTTAAGTAAATTCACCGAACGTGCGCGCATGACGCGCGGAGTTCGTTTGTATCTCGTCGGCTCCATCGTCCTCGTATCGTTGGCAGGTTGCGGACGCGGCTTCTTTCAGACCGCAGAACGGGAACCCTGGCGTCGCGAGGCAGAGGTCGCTTGTCTGAAATCGGGAGCGGTCAAGGAAAGCGCGGAACTCGTCCGCATCAATCCGATCGCCGGCCCCGGCGTCTGCGGCGCTGAATTTCCGCTGAAGGTCGCGGCGATCGGCGAAAGCAGCGGCGCCGTCGGTTACGCGGACGACTCGCTGCGTCCGCCGGGGAGTATCGGCCGCAACCAGCCGCGCTGGCCGGTGAACGATTCGCCGCAGACGTATCAGCCGCAGCCGCAGTCGTCTTATCCAGCGCGGCAGACCTATCCGTCGCAGCAGCCGCAGCAAGCGTATCCGTCGCAACAGGCATATCCGCAGCAGCAACCGTATCCGTCGCCGCCGCGATCGTATCCCTCGCCGCAGCAAGGTGGCGGTGGACCTGTCTCGCTGTCGGCCCCCGGGGTCAACACGCCGGAACCGGATGAGCCGGATGCGGAAGCGGAGGAGCAGTCGCCGCCGCAACAGGACTATGGACGGCGCGGCATCAGTCGCGCGCAGCCGGAAAGCGGGCCGGGCACGTATCCGAATCCGTACTCACGTGGCCGTTCCGCCGCGCCCGGTATGCCGGTTCAGAATCCGCTGCCGCGCCTTGGCCCGTCGAACGGCAACGTGGTCGGATCGATCGGCCCGGTCGCGATCCAGCCGACGGCGACGCTCGCATGTCCGATCGTGTCCGCGCTCGATCGCTGGATTGCGGAGTCGGTGCAGCCGGCGGCGTCGCGCTGGCTCGGCGCACGCGTGGTCGAGATCAAGCAAATCTCCGCTTACTCCTGCCGCTCGCGCAACGGCGACGGCACCAGCAAGATTTCCGAGCATGCGTTCGGCAACGCGCTCGACATCGCGGCGTTTATTCTCGCCGATGGCCGCCGCATCTCCGTGAAGGACGGCTGGCGTGGCATGCCGGAAGAGCAGCAGTTCCTGCGCGAGATTCAAGGGTCGGCGTGCGAGCGTTTTACGACCGTGCTGGCGCCGGGCTCGAACGCCGCGCATTACGATCACATCCATGTCGATCTGCGCCGGCGAAACCGTGGCCGCGACATTTGCCAGCCCGGAGCTCTGTCGAGCGAACAGATCGCATCGATCGGACGGGGCCGCTATGCCGGCTCGCGCGACGATCCGGGCTTCACGAGTTCGGTGAAGAAGCTGAAAAGCTTCTGGCCATCGAAGAAAAAGTCGGCTGCGCACGAGCCCGACGACGAAGAAGATCACTAAACCGAGTGCGCGCGATCAATCGCGCTTCGAGAACACCGATGAATCGTTGCGGAAACCGGTGACGCGGCAATCGCTGGTGAGCTGCGTCGGCACCCGGCGGCCGTTGAGGATGATCCTGCGATCGCCGATGATCTCGCCGTCGTCCGGGTAGGGCAGCTTGCCGCAGCGGCGGTCGAAGACATACGCGGTGCCGCTGACGCGATCGCCGACGCGCTGGCCTTCGAACAGAAGTGTGCCGGACCCGACGCCCTCGTCGATCATGCCCTGCCGCGGGTTCTGATAGTAGATTTCGATGCGGTTGCTCGACAGCTTCACCAGCATGATCGAGTTGTTGTGGTCCCAAAGCGTCTGGGTTGGCGTGAGCGCGGCCTCGCGGCGGCGTTTGGCTTCTTCTTCCTGAGCGCGTCGCGCCTCCTGGTCACGGCGGATGCGGTCCTCTTCCTCGATGCGCCTGCGGCGATCGTCTTCGGCGCGCCGGCGACGCTGTTCCTCCGCGATGCGATCGTCCTCCTCGGCCTGCCGCCGGCGCTCCTCCGCCGCACGGCGACGCCGCTCGTCGGCCGCGCGCTGTTCGACATTTTCGTTCGGCAGTCCGGAGAGGAAAATACGGCCGCCCAGCGTCTCGTTGTAGTAGGCTGGCGACTGGGTGTGGGGCAGGCGGGTGTCCGGATCGATTTCCTTCGCCGCGAGCTGCGCCACTTCCTCCTTCACCTCTTCCATGATGTCGGACAGATGGCGGCCGTCGGCGTTGCGCAGGTTGCGGGCGAAGACGCGCGTGAACACCGAATTGCGCTCTGTCGCCACATCGTTTTGCAGGCGATCGAGCGCGCGCTGGCCGATGCCGGCCGAGTAGATCGAGAACACGCCGCTGGTCGGCCGCACCTCGAGGCCGATCTGCCGCATCGTTCCCGTCGAGCGGAAGGCGCGGCCCTGGATGCGCGCGCGCTCCTTTTCGAATTCCTCGACCGGATTGTCACGGCAGGCATCGAGCGTGAGGATCAGGAGCTTCGCTTTCCTCTCGCGCACCGCTTCGATCAGATCGGTCTCCGCGATCGAACGTCCGCGAAGCAACTGCTCGGACTCGGGGCCGACGGCCGGAATGTCCGACGGCAGCAGCAGGTTGGTGCCGCGCAGGCCGACGCCATGGCCCGCGAAGAACACGAACACTGTATCGCCGCTGCCGATCTTCTGCTTGACCCGATCGATCGCGGTCAGAAATCCGGACTGGTCGACATTGCGCGCGAGTTCGACATCGAAGCCGAGCCGGTTCTTGAGCAGATCGGCCATGGTTTCCGCGTCCGCAACCGCGCGCGCGAGCTGTCCGTTTTTCAGATTGGGATAGTTGTTGATGCCGACCACCAGCGCGACGCGCTTCTCGGCGAGCGCTGGACCGGAGATCGCAAACAGCGTGGCAAAGATGCCGACGGTGGCGGCAAGGACTGAAACGCCGGAAAAACGCATAACCAACTCGCAATATGCCTTGGCAGCCGAAAGGCGGCTCAATATTCATCCGGCCGCGGGCCAAACCCCGGCTGGCGGCAGGAGACTAGTCCGGCCCGGCAGGGGACGGCAATTGCGATATCGGTTTTCTTTGAGGGCAGAAGGGCTCAGCCCTTCTTCACCCCATACCCCGCCATGAACATCAGCGTCGCGCTGGCAACCACGCGGACGATATCTTCGGTCGAGGGCGCTGGCTTGGCCTGGAAAATATAGGGCTCGAACAGCGTGGACTGGCACATCTTCATGAACTGCATCGCCGCGAGTTCGCAGTCGTCGATGACGAGCTCTTTTGCGTCGACCTTGGCGCGCAGGAAGGCGGCCATCGTCTGCACGGTGTGGAAGATGACTTCATTGTAGAAGCGGCGGCCGACCTCCGGCATGCGCTCGGCGATCGCCATCACGGTGCGCAGCGCCGAGCCACCTTCGGGCCGGCACAGCAGTTCGATATAGGCGCGGCCGAAATTTGTCAGCGTGGTTTCGACGTCCTGGTTCGGATCGAAATTGAACGAGGCTTTGCCTTGCTCGAGGTTCTGCTGCTCAACGATCGCCTCGAACAGGCTGCTCTTGTCGGAGAAGTAGACATAAAGGGTGCCCTTGGAGACGCCGGCCGCGCGGGCGATCTCTCCCATACTGGCGCCGTCGAAGCCGAGCTCGAGGAACACCTTGCTGGCGCCCTCCATGATCTGGCGGCGTTTGGCGCTGTCGTCGTCTCCGACCAGCTTGAGCGGCGGGCGCTCGGTCGCAACCATGGCTTAACCTGTTTCAAAGTCAGCAGATTTTGGACATTTGGAGGTAACGGGTGCCAAGCATCCTGATTTGCAGATATGTATCTTGACCGAACCGTTCGGTCAATCTATTTTTAAAGCCAAGGCAAGGAGCTGGCTGACTCAGGTCAGCCGTCTCATTTTCAAGAACCATGCTTTGCCCGCATGAATAAGGAGAGCCTTGAATGGCCGCCGCCCGTGATCACGCCGCACGCCTGGTGCGTCCGGAGCCCTCCGTTGAGGAGGCTGCGTCCGCGCGTGACGATCACGCGGCGGAGACGCTGAAGCGCGGCGATGACCCGAGCGAACCGCCGCAAGTCAATACGCCGGCGGACGATGCCATTTCGCCAAAACAATCGGCCGATGCCGGCGCGAAGAAGCCGCGCAAGCGTTTCATCTTTCTGGGGCTCGGCATTGCCGCGCTCGCTGCGGCGGGCTCATACGGTTATCACTACGCGACTGTCGGACGCTTCAAGGTATCGACCGACGACGCGTACGTCCGCTCGTACAACACGACGCTCGGCGCGCGCGTGTCGGGGCACATCATGAGCGTCGTTCCGCGCGACAATTCGCAGGTCAAGGCGGGCGACGTCATTTTCAAGATCGATGACGGCGACTATCGCATCGCTGTCGACTCGGCACGCGGCCGCGTCGCGACGCAGGAGGCTACGATCGCGCGCATCGGCCGTCAGATCGTCGCCGCGCAGAGCCAGGCCGACCAGTCGCAGGCGCAACTCGCCTCCGCCGACGCCGCGAGCAGGCGCGCCAATCTCGACTTCGATCGCCAGCAGGCGCTCTCCGATCGCGGCTTCGCCTCGAAGGCGGTATTCGAAACATCGCAAGCGACGCGCGATCAAACCGCCGCGGCCGTGAAGAGCGCGCAGTCCGCGTTCGAAGCCGCCAAGGACAACGTCGAAGTCATCAAGGCGCAGCAGCAGGAAGCCATGCGTCAGCTCGACGAATACAAGGCTGCGCTGGCAAAGGCCGAGCGCGATCTCTCCTTCACGAATGTGCGCGCGCCGGTGGACGGCATCTTCTCGAACCGTCTCGTCAACCAGGGCGACTTCGTCGCGCAGGGCCAGCGGCTCGCCAACATGGTGCCGCTGAACGAGGTCTTCATCGATGCCAATTACAAAGAGACGCAGCTGAAGCGCATTCGTCCCGGCCAGCCGGTGACGATCTCGGTCGACGCCTACGGCCATCGCAAGTTCAAGGGCGTGGTCGACAGCATTTCGCCCGCCGCGGGCTCGGTGTTCACGCTGCTGCCGCCGGACAACGCCACCGGCAACTTCACCAAGATCGTGCAGCGCCTGCCGGTGCGCGTGCGCGTGCCGAAATCGGTGCAGGATCAGAATCTGCTGCGTGCGGGCATGTCGGTGTACGTCACCGTCGACACCCGCGACGGCGCCAAGGATGCGGACAGCGAGGCCGATCTCGACGATCCTTCTGTGCATCCGCAGTAAATTGCCGGACGGCGCGTTCGCGTCAAAGACCGCCATACGGGTTCAGGATAATGGCGAACGCCACCACCGCAACGCCATCGACGATCCCCGCCGCTCCGGCGGATGAACGGATTCAGCCGAAGCGACTGATCGCGTTCCTGATCATGGTGTGCGGCATGTTCATGGCGATCCTGGACATCCAGATCGTCTCGGCGTCGCTTGCCGATATTCAGGCCGGTCTCTCCGCAAGCTCGAGCGAAGTCGCGTGGGTGCAGACGTCGTACCTGATCGCGGAAGTGATCGCGATTCCGATGTCGGGCTTTCTCTCACGCGCGCTCGGCACGCGCTTGCTGTTCGCGCTGTCGGCGTCCGGCTTCACCATCGCCAGCTTCGCCTGCGGCATGACCTCGACCATCGAGCAGATGATCTTCTGGCGCGCCGTTCAGGGGTTCGTCGGCGCCGGCATGATTCCGACGGTGTTCGCGTCGGCGTATTCGGTGTTTCCGCGCAGCAAATTCCACATCGTCGGTCCGATCATCGGCCTCGTCGCGACGCTGGCTCCGACGGTGGGACCGACCGTCGGCGGCTACATCACCGAATTGATGTCGTGGCACTGGCTTTTCTTCATCAATATCATCCCCGGCATCGGCATCACCATCGGCGTGCTGGCGCTGGTCGATTTCGACGAGCCGCAGTTCGAACTGCTGGACAAGTTCGACTGGTGGGGCTTGCTGGCGATGGCGGGCTTTCTCGGCTCGCTCGAATATGTGCTTGAGGAAGGACCGCGCAACGACTGGTTCGACGACGAGTCGGTGTTCTATTTCACCATCGTCTGCGTGCTGTCCGGCGTTTTCTTCTTCTGGCGCGTGCTGACGGCGAAGGAGCCGATCGTCGATATTCGAGCGTTCAAGAATCGCAACTTCGCGCTTGGCTGCGCATTTTCGTTCTGCGTCGGCATCGGCCTCTACGGCCTGACCTACGTCTATCCGCTATTCCTCGCGCAGGTGCGCGGCTACAGCGCCCTGCAGATCGGCGAGACCGTATTCGTGACCGGCGCGACCATGTTCATCAGCGCGCCGATCATCGGCCGGATGCTGCAGACGGTCGACATGCGGTACATGATCGCGGCGGGGCTTCTGATCTTTGCGCTCAGCTGCTGGATGATGACGGGCATCACCCGCGACTACGATTTCTGGGAAATGCTGATCCCGCAGATCCTGCGCGGCGTCGGCATCATGCTGGCGATGGTGCCGGCCAACAACATCGCGCTCGGCACGCTGGAGCCGCATCTTCTGAAGAACGCGGCGGGACTGTTCAACCTGACGCGCAACCTCGGCGGCGCGGTGGGCCTGGCCCTCATCAACACGGTGCTGGAGAAGCGCACCGATCTGCACATCTCGCGCCTGCACGACAAGGTGACGTGGGGCAACGCGAAAGCCGTCGAGACGCTCGAGATGCTCACCCAGAAATTTCAGGGCATGGGCAATGCGTCGCTGATGGCGATGAAGCAGTTGTCGAACATCGTGCACAGGCAGGCGACGGTGATGGGATTCAGCGATGCGTTTTTCCTGCTGGCCGTGTTCTATTTCGGCCTGAGCATCTTCGTGGTTCTGCTGAAGAAGCCGAACATGACGGGTCCGCCGCCGGCCGACGCACACTAACTCATTCGCGCTGACAAATTTCACGGCTTGCGATAATGTTGCCGCAATCGCCGTTCATGAGACGTATCCCGCGCAGCACCTTCGAATCTTGCGCGCGACTTTCGCCTTCAGATGGCTCGAGCAGGGAGAAGCTGCATGATCAAGTTCTTTGTGCCTTTCGCGCTCCCGCCCGCGATCTCAGGCCGTTACCGCGCCCACTAGTGGGGCGGTTCAGAAGCCCGCATCATCCTTGCCGCGCTTTCACCATGCGGCCTTCTGAACCAAAGCCACACTAGAGTTATGAATTTGCTAGTGTCCTTTCGATTCCGAAGTTCGCAAAGAGAGTGCTGCAAGGTGATGCGAACTTCGGAATCGGGACACTAGTGCCCGCGGTCCGCCGGCTCCCGATCGGGACATCCCGGTCTTTCGAGTCCGGTCTTTCACTCAGAAGCTCAGCATATTGACGCCGTAGGCGGACCCTTGTGTCTGCACGCGTCATGTTTACGGAGCCGGTGCGCATGGGCGCTGCCGGATGACGCCATGACTCTCGTTCTCGACGACAAAGATAAGAAAAAGCCCACGGCGATGGTCGTGGTGCTGCCGTTCGTGTTCCGGCACTGGCTCAATCAGCCATGGATGACCCTGGCAACGGCAGGCGGAATGCTGGGTGCGACGGTGGCCGACCTGTTCATGCCGCTGTTCTTCGGCCGCCTTGTCGACGCGGTGACCGCGGGTGCCAGCGATCCCGTGGCGCGTCAGGCCGCGTTCACAGCCTTCGGCGTCATCGTTGCGCTCGGTGCCGGCTCGATG
The DNA here is from genome assembly GCA_040376815.1 of Bradyrhizobiaceae bacterium. Taxonomy (GTDB): domain Bacteria; phylum Pseudomonadota; class Alphaproteobacteria; order Rhizobiales; family Xanthobacteraceae; genus SG-bin9. The sequence continues at coordinate 7,199 of JBEIPX010000018.1, read as the reverse complement.
TTGATGCGGCTGTTCGGCCTCAACGCCATCGTGCCGTTCACTCTGCGCATCATGTCCGACATCGCCCGCGACAGCTTCGTGCGTGTGCAGCGGCTGTCGACCGACTGGCACGCCAACAGCTTCGCCGGTTCGACGGTGCGAAAGATCACCCGCGGCATGTGGGCGATCGATCTGCTGAACGACACGCTGCTGATGGCGCTGCTGCCTTCCTTCGTCGTGCTGGTCGGCTCGATCGTCATCCTTGGACTGCACTGGCCGGTGCTGGGCGCAGTGATGGCTGTCGGCGCGGTCGCCTACATCGCGATGACCGTGCTGCTGTCGACGCACTACATCGCGCCGGCGGCGACGGTTTCGAACGCCTGGGACACCAAGATCGGCGGCACGCTGGCGGATGCGCTGACGTGCAACCCGGTGGTCAAGTCGTTCGGCGCCGAGGCGCGTGAAGACGCGCGGCTCGGCGGCGTGGTCAGCCGCTGGCGCCGCCGCATCAGCCGCACATGGCTGCGCTACAACATCACGAGCACGGCACAGCTCGCTGTGCTGCTGGGTGTGCGGGTTGCGGTGATCGGCGGTGCGTTGTGGCTGTGGCTGGCGGGCCGCGCATCGGCGGGCGACGTCACATACGTGCTGACGACGTACGTCGTCATCCACGGCTATCTGCGTGATGTCGGCATGCACGTCAACAACCTGCAGCGGTCGGTCAACGACATGGAGGAACTGGTCGCGATCCACAGCGTACCGCTCGGCATCCACGATGCCGGCGATGCGAAGCCGATCCGGATTTCCGGCGGCAGCATCGTGTTCGACGACGTGACGTTCCACTACGGCGGCCACGTCACGCCGCTGTACGAACGGCTGTCGGTGAACATCAAGCCCGGCGAACGCGTCGGTCTCGTCGGCCGCTCCGGCTCCGGCAAGACGACGTTCGTCAAGCTGGTGCAGCGGCTGTACGACATCAACGGCGGTCGCATCCTGATCGACGGGCAGGACATAGCCACGGCCACGCAGTCGTCGCTGCGCAGTCAGATTGCGATCGTGCAGCAGGAGCCGATCCTGTTTCACCGCTCGCTGGCAGAGAACATCACCTATGCCCGGCCGGGAGCGAGCTTCGAGGACATCGTGCGCGCCGCACAACTTGCCAACGCGCATGATTTCATCGAGCGGCTGCCGAAAGGGTACGCGACGCTGGTCGGCGAACGCGGCGTGAAGCTATCGGGCGGCGAGCGGCAGCGCGTGGCGTTGGCGCGGGCCTTCCTCGCGGATGCGCCGGTGCTGATCCTGGACGAGGCAACGTCGAGCCTCGATTCGGAATCGGAAGCGCTGATCCAGCAGGCGATGGAGCGGCTGATGCAGGGCCGCACAGCGATCGTGATCGCGCATCGGCTGTCGACGGTGCGCAACCTCGATCGGATTCTCGTGTTCGATCGCGGCCGCATCGCCGAGGAGGGAACGCACGCCTCGCTCGTGCGGCGGAGCGACGGTATCTATCGCGGCTTGTTCGAGCGGCAGGTGCTGGAGTTCGGTCGCGTCGACGCGGCGGAGTGACGTTGCCAGATGAGTGAAGCTGCCAAAATTGGTAATGGCCCGGCGTGATTGCGCCGGGCCATTCTGCTGGCGTTCGCTTGACAGGTTTCAGGAAACAAAACAGGTTAAATACATTCGATCCCCCATGCTCGATGTCGAAATTGTTGCGAACGGAGAGACACTATGGCTGATCTCTATGTCCTTGTTCACGGTGCATGGCACACAGGCGCGGAAATGGACGCCGTCGCCGGGCATCTCAGAAAGAAAGGCCACACGGTGCATTGCCCGACGATCGCGGGTAACAACAAGGGCGACGACCGCAGCAAGACGGGGCTGGAGGATGCGATCGCGTCGATCGTTTCCTACATCGAATCCAACGATCTTCGCGATATCCGGCTCGCCGGCCACAGCTACGGCGGCATGATTATTTCAGGGGTCGCCGACCGCCTGACCGATCGCATCAAGCGGCTTGTTTACATCAACGCCTTCGTGCCGCTCGACGGCCAGTCGCTCAACGATATGGTGCCACCGCATTACAATGCACTGTTCGATGCGATCGCGGCCGCTAACAGCAACGCGGTGATGCTGCCGTTCGAAATATGGCGCGATGCGTTCATCAACGATGCCGACATGGCGCTGGCCAAAGCGGCTTACGACAAGCTCAATCTGCATCCCTACAAGACGTTTACGGACAAGATCGCGCTGAAGCGCCCGCTGGCCGAGTTGCCGGTTGGCAAGTCCTACGTCAACTGCCGGCAGGACATTGCCATGCCGCACGGTTTGCCCTGGCATCCGCGCCTGTCGGAGCGTCTCGGTTTGTTCAGGCTGGTCGAATGCGACGGAAGCCACGAGATGTTCTTCAGCAATCCAGCGCGCCTTGCGCAGGCGATCGAGGAGGCCGGCCGCGACTGAGCCCTGGCGGTTCGATCTGAAACTGGTGAGGGGCCCGGCGTGGTTGCGCCGGGCCCCTCGTTCGTTTGCGCATGGTCTGGTCCGAAAACCGGTGTCATCCCCGGATCACGTCCGAGGACATGCTTTTCGGGACCATGCGTAATCATCAGCCAGCCTGTAAGCCGGGTTCTGTAGGGCGCAGCACACTTGCGCATGCTGCACGTGACGGCCATTCATCTGGGACTGCGCTTGCACGCAGCCTCAAGCAACCTACCCGGACAGCGGGTCCGACATGACCCCGCGGTGTTATCGTCAAAGACGAACTGACCGCTGTGCCGTCCCTATTCGGTTTTGCTCCCGGTGGGGTTTGCCATGCCGTCTCCGTTGCCGGACACGCGGTGCGCTCTTACCGCACCTTTTCACCCTTACCTGATCGAAGATCAGGCGGTTCGTTCTCTGTGGCACTGTCCCTGGGGTCGCCCCCGCCGGACGTTATCCGGCACCGTATGTCGATGGAGCCCGGACTTTCCTCCCTCGCAACCTTTCGGTTCTCGCGAGAGCGGCCGTCCAGCCGACTGACGTCTCAAGCAATGGCGGGTGGGGGGACCGGGGTCAAGGGTTGCGGCACGGTTTTGGGCGTGCTGGCAACCAGGGCTTCCAGTGTGGCTAACGTCGACTGATCGGCAACGCCGTCGATCCGCTCGGGGCGGAAGTGGCGCTGGAACGCGGTGACCACTTCCATCGTCTTGGCGTCGAACGTGCCTGTCACCGGCACGCCGTAGCCGTAGGACGCCAGCTGCTGCTGCATCGTCTTCACCGCTTCGCTGGCGGTGCCGAGCATCAGCGTTTCGCCACGCACGATCGGCGCCGGCGGCACGAAGTGGCCAACGCCGGAGGCGGCGAGCGCATCCCACGGAAATTTCTCGCCCGGATCCTTCTTGCGGCCGGGCGCGACGTCGGAATGGCCGAGCACGTGATGCGCCGGCACGTTGCGGCGGATGGTGATGCCACGGCACAGCGCAATCACGGCGGCGACCTGGCGCAGCGGGAAGTCCGGATAGCCCCAGTCATGGCCGCGATTGACGATTTCGACGCCGATCGAGCGGGAATTGACGTCTTCGTCGCCGCTCCAGATCGATTGGCCGGCATGCCAGGCGCGGCGGGATTCCTGCACGCACTGCACGACCCGGCCGTCCTCCAGCACGACATAGTGTGCGGATACGTCGGTACCGGGCGTGCAAAGCCGCTTCAGCGCGGATTCGGTGTCGGTCATGCCTGTGTAGTGCAGGATGATCATGTCGGCGGGCTTGTCGCCGCGCCGTTCGCCGTGGTTCGGGGAGGGGATCACATCGGAAACCACCGACGAGTCCGGCATGAATTGGTGCATGTCAGCGTTAGCGTGAGGCCGGGTTAACGGAACGGCACGTTGACGGGTCGATCGGCTTCCAACAGACGCGAACGGGCCGAGGGGCATTTCTAAACTCAAACTGGGCAGGAGCCGGGCAACACGGCGGCGATCCACAGCTCGTCGGAAACGCCGGGCGCCTCGGGTGAAATCTGAATCGCGTCTCTAGCCCGGAAAATCAGCCCCCGGTCCTCACGCCGTTTCAGCCCCCGAAACGTCCGGTTCCACTATCCCGCCTTCGCCTCAAATGCGCAATCGTTCTGCGCGGAATTTTGCACAACCCTCCATGCGGTTAGCGGATATCGAGCCGGCGTGCCGCCCATCAACGATTCCTTAATGTTAACCGGTGTTAATGGGGGTCCGAAGGACCGCGAGCGGGCGCGGCCTCAATGCTTTTGAATGTCCACCTGTCCGATGGCTGTGCTCATTGTCCCATGCGGAAACCGGAACGCGCGACATGCATTGGCGGGTGATGCATTTGCCGCGGCCGAATGTTTTGAAAGCCAGGCCATGAACGGCTCGCACGACGAGCAGACCGCGCGGCATATTCCGGTGCTCGGCCGCGAGGCGGTCGAATACCTCGATCCGCGCGCCAGCGGCATCTATGTCGACGCGACGTTCGGCGCCGGCGGTTATACCTGCTCCATTCTCGCAACGCCCGGTACGCGCGTGATCGCGATCGACCGCGACCGCACCGCCATCGCCGGGGGCCTCGATCTCGTGCAGCGCTCCGAAGGCCGGCTGACGCTGGTCGAAGATCGCTTCTCCAATCTGGCGGACGTCTGCGCGGCTCAGGGCGTCGAGCAGGTCGACGGCGTCGTGATGGATGTCGGCGTCTCCTCGATGCAGGTCGATCAGGCCGAGCGCGGATTCTCGTTCCGCTTCGACGGACCGCTCGACATGCGCATGGGCCATGACGGGCCGAGCGCGGCGGACGTGATCGCCAAGGCGAGCGAAACCGATCTCGCCAACGTCATCTACATCTTCGGCGAAGAGCGCCGTTCGCGTGCTGTTGCGCGTGCGATCGTGAAAGCCCGCACGGAAGCACCGATCGCGACGACGAAGGCGCTCGCCGATATCGTCTCGCGGGTGGTGCGGGCGAAGCCGCACGAGATTCATCCCGCGACCCGCACGTTCCAGGCGCTGCGCATCCTCGTCAACGAGGAGCTCGACGAGCTTCAGGACGCGCTCGCCGCCGCCGAACGCATTCTCAAGCCGGGTGGCCGCCTCGTCGCCGTGTCCTTCCATTCGCTTGAAGACCGTATCGTCAAGACGTTCTTCGCCGAGCGCGGCAAGGCCTCGGCCGGTTCGCGTCATCTGCCGGAAGTCGCGCAGGCTGCGCCCCGCTTCGATATCCTGACCAAGCGCGCCGTCGTCGCCGGCGATGACGAGATTCGCACGAACCCGCGCGCACGCTCCGCCAAGTTGCGGGCCGCGGCGCGGACCCGGGCGCCTTATGAAGACGGCGAAACAGCTTTCCGCTGGCCGTCGCTGGCCGACGTGATGCGGGGAGGGTGAACGATGCGCTTCGTCCACGTCTTCGTCATCTGTGCGCTCGTGTTCGCGGCGGCGCACGTCTACCACATCAAGATGGAATCGACCGTGCGCATGGAGCGCGTGCTGAAGCTGCGCGCCGATATCCGCGCGCAGCGTGACGCCATCGCCATGCTCCGCGCCGAATGGGCGCGGCTCGAGACGCCGGGGCGTTTGCAGGGCCTCGCCGCCAAACATCTCGGGCTGCGGCCGGTCGAGTCGCAACAGTACGATCGCCTGAAGAATCTGCCGGAACGCCCGCCGAGCTTTGCCAAACCCGATGTGACCGATCCGATCGGCGCGATGCTCGATGTCATCGAACAGCAGGACGTCATCACCGGCAGCGTTACCAAGCCGGAGGACGACGAGCCATGACCGAGCCGGTTCTCGCGCGCTGGCATCAGCGTTTCATCCGCAGCCTGCTTTACGGCCGCAACGTCGATCGGGCGGCGAAAGCGCGTGCGCGCGTAGGTTTCGCCATTCTCGCGTTCGCCATCGTCTATGCGATCATCGCCGGCCGCCTCGTGATGTTCGCGACCGTCGGCGAGAGCCAGGCCGGCCGCCGCACCGCCTCGCAGGACGCCATCGCAACCTCGCGGCCCGATATCGTCGACCGCAACGGCGAGATTCTTGCGACCGACATCAAGGCGCCGTCGCTGTTCGGCGAGCCGCGCCGCATCATCGACCGCGACGAGGCGATCGAGCTTCTGACCGGCGCGCTGCCGGACCTCGATCAGGGCGAGGTGCGCCAGCGCCTGTCATCAAAGAAAGGTTTCGTCTGGCTGAAGCGCGAGATCACGCCGCAGCAGCAGCAGGCGATCCATCGCCTCGGCCTGCCGGGTATCGGTTTCCTCCGCGAAAATCGCCGTGTCTATCCGAGCGGGCCGGTGGTGTCGCACCTGATCGGCCACGTCAATATCGACAACCAGGGCATCGCCGGCATCGAGAAGTGGCTCGATAGCAACGGCCTAGCCGATCTGCATCGCGCGGGATTCGCGACCGATCGCTTGCAGAAGCCGGTCGAACTCGCCGTCGACCTGCGGGTCGAGCAGGCATTGCGCGACGAGCTGATGAAGGCAAAGGACAAGTACAAGGCCGAAGCTGCGGCCGGGCTCGTGTCCAACGTCAAGACCGGCGAAATCGTCGCGATGGTCTCTATTCCCGACTACGATCCGAACAACCCGCGCGAAGCCAACGATCCCAAGCGTATCAACCGCCTGACCACCGGCGTGTTCGAAATGGGTTCGACCTTCAAGGCGCTGACGCTCGCCATGGCGCTCGACTCGGGCAAGGCCAATCTCAATACGCTCTATAATGCCGGCGGGCCGCTGAAGTACGGCCGCTTCACCATCAAGGACACGCATCCGCTCGGCCGGCCGATGTCGCTGACGGAGGTGTTTACGTTCTCCTCGAACGTCGGCGCAGCCAAGATCGCGCTGTCGCAAGGCGTCGAGGCGCACAAGGTGTTTCTGCGCAAGCTCGGCCAGCTCGATCGCTTGCGCACCGAACTGCCGGAAAGCGCCGAGCCGATCGTGCCGAAGCGCTGGGGCGACCTGAACACCATCACGATTTCCTTCGGTCACGGTCTCTCGGTGGCACCGTTGCAGGCGGTGATGGGCATCAATGCCTGCATCAACGGCGGTTACCTCATTCCGCCGACGCTGCTCAAGCGCACGGAAGAAGAAGCGATGAAGCTCGCGACCAGGGTCGTGAAGACGGATACCAGCGACAAGATGCGCTACCTGATGCGGCTGAACGCGGAGAAGGGCACCGCGCGCAAGGCTGACATTCTCGGCTACTACGTCGGCGGCAAGACCGGCACCTCGGAGAAGGTCGTCAATGGCCG
>JBEIPX010000049.1:0-11010 GCA_040376815.1 Bradyrhizobiaceae bacterium | reverse complement strand
GGCGGAGCCGCTGGCCCGCCGCGTCACCGAGATCATTCCGATCCCGACCATCGGCATCGGCGCCAGCAACGCCTGCGACGGGCAGGTGCTGGTGCTCGAGGATATGCTGGGGCTGTCGCCGTGGGTGCCGAAGTTCGTCAAGCGCTATGGCGAACTGGGCCCGGGCATCGAGAAGGCGATCCAGGACTACGCCAACGAGGTGCGATCGCGGGCGTTTCCGGGGCCCGAGCACGTGTACGGGATCAAGCCCAAGGGCTGATCTGGGGCGTGAGCCTGGCTGGAGCGGCCCGCGGCGCCTCCTAGAGCCGCCGGTTAACCTATTGACCCGGCCTCACTTTGCCTTGCGGCTGCCACACCGCTAAGCTATCCGCTCACATCCGGGGATCGCGAAAATCAGCTGATCGGGATAGCCTTTGTCAGGCTGCGATGGGGTTTGACCTAAGTGTCTGAATTATTTGACGAAGTTGACGAGGAAATCCGCCGCGACCAGCTCAAGAAGCTGTGGGAGCGCTATTCCATCGTCATCATTGCCGCCATCGTCCTGGTCATCGGCGGGGTCGCGGGCTGGCGCGGCTATCAGTATCTCGAGACCAAGAAGGCGCAGGAAGCCGGCGCCGCGTTCGAGGCCGCCTCGACGCTGTCCGAAGAAAACAAGTCTGCCGAGGCGGAAGCTGCGTTCAACAAGATCGCCACTGATGCACCCGCCGGTTACCGCACGCTGGCCAAGCTGCGCGCCGCCGCGGAAGTCGCCAAGCGCGACAGCGCCGCCGCGGTCAAGATTTACGACGGCATCGCGGCCGATGCCTCCGTCGGAGCGACCGAGCAGGATCTCGCCAAGCTGCGCGCCGCCGGGTTGTTGATGGAATCCTCATCCTTTGCCGACATGCTGAAGCGGCTTGAGCCGGTCGCGGCGGCAGGGCGCACGTATCGCCATACGGCGCGCGAGCTGCTGGCTCTGTCGGCCTGGCGCAACAACGACACCACAGCCGCGCGGCAATGGCTCGATGCCATCTCCGCCGACGCCCAGACGCCGCCGAGCCTTCGCAACCGCGCCGAAGCCTTGCAGGCGCTGCTGCCGCCGGCGGCCAAAAGCTGATCGAGAGTTGAGGGACGCTTGACGCAGAAAGTCACCATAGGCAGTTCGCGGCGTCTGATCGTCGCCGCCGTTCTGGTCGCCATCTCCGGCGTTCTGTCCGGCTGTGGCGGCGGGATGGCGGGACTCGATCCGAGCGACCTGTTCGACTTCCTCGACACCAAAAAGAAGCTGCCCGGCGACCGCAAGCCGGTGTTCCCCGAAGGCGTGCCGGGCCTCGAGCAGGGCGTGCCGAGGGATCTCTACAGGGGCGCGCGGGCTTCAGCCAACACCGCGGCGCCCGAACCACCGCCACCGCCCCCCGTTGCCGAACCGCCGAAGCGGCGCACGGCTGCCAGGCCGAAGCGCCAGCCGGTGGAGCAGGAGCCGTCCGACGGCGACGCCGCGGCCGCCGAGGAGGGCGTTGCCGCCGCACCTCCTGCGCCGCCGCCGCCACGCCGCCGCGCCGTTCAGCAGCAACAGCCGCAGGCCCAGCAGCAACCCGTACAGCAGCAGTCCGGTGCTCCGGCGCCATTCCCGGCGCCGCTGCCGAGCGGCTCGTTCTCGCGCTGATATTCTCCTTCCCTGCGGGAGAGGGCCACTGAGCGAGGGCCGGTGAGGGGTTATTCTCTCGCCAAACATTGTTTATACCCGGCTCGAATTCGCTATTGCTCACTCTCGCCACCCTCTCCCACAAGGGGAGAGGGGCTTAGACGGCGCCCGGAACGTCTCATGCCTTTCACGATCGCCCTTATCGGCCGTCCCAATGTCGGCAAGTCGACGCTGTTCAACCGCCTGGTTGGACAGAAGCTGGCGCTCGTCGACGATCAGCCGGGCGTCACGCGCGACCGGCGCGAGGGCGAAGCGCGGCTTGGCGATCTCGAATTCAACATCGTCGATACGGCGGGCCTCGACGAGGGCGAGCGCGGCTCGCTGACGGCGCGGATGCGCGAGCAGACGCAACTGGCGATCGATGCAGCCGATGCGCTGATGTTCATTGTCGATGCGCGCGCGGGCCTGACGCCGATGGACAAGACCTTCGCCGACCTCGCGCGCCGCGCCAACAAGCCGGTGGTGCTGGTTGCCAACAAGAGCGAAGGCAAGCGGGGTGACGCCGCCGCCGCCGAAGCCTATTCGCTCGGGCTCGGCGATCCCATTCCGATCTCGGCCGAGCATGGCGAGGGCCTGAGCGACCTGTACGACGCGCTGCGCGTGCTGATGCCGGAGCCGGATCACGATGACGATGACGATGAAGTCGACGAGAACGGTGCGGAGGCGTGGGTCAACCGCGCCATCCGCGTCGCCATCATCGGCCGTCCCAACGCCGGCAAATCGACGTTCATCAATCATCTGCTCGGCGAGGAACGCCTGCTGACCAGCCCCGAGGCCGGAACGACGCGCGATTCGATCGCGGTCGAGGTGAACTGGCAGGGCCGGGACTTCAAGATATTCGACACCGCGGGCATGCGTCGCCGCGCGCGCATCGAGGACAAGCTGGAGAAGCTCTCCGTCTCCGACACGCTGCGCGCGGTACGCTTCGCCGAGGTCGTGGTGCTGATGGTCGACGCGCAGAACAAGTTCGAGGAGCAGGACCTGCGCATCGCCGACCTGATCGAGCGCGAAGGCCGGGCGCTCGTCATCGCCGTCAACAAGACCGATCTGGTCGAGCGCAAGGGCGGCTTTCTCACCGGGCTGCGGCGCGATGTCGATCATCTGCTGCCGCAGGTGAAAGGTGCGCCGGTGGTCGCGGTGTCGGGCCTGATGGGCGAGGGCATCGGCAACCTGATGAAGGCGATCGTCGAGGCGTACGCGGTCTGGAACAAGCGCACGCCGACGGCCGCGCTCAATCGCTGGTTCGAGCAGGCGGTGGGAAACAATCCGCCGCCGGCGGTCTCGGGCCGCAGGCTGAAGCTGAACTACGTCACCCAGACCAAGGCGCGGCCGCCGAGCTTTGTCGTTTTCTGCTCGCGCGCCGACGCGGTGCCGGAATCCTATCTGCGGTATCTCACCAACAGCCTGCGCGAGGTGTTCGATCTGCCGGGCACGCCGATCCGCATCACCTTGCGCGAGAAAGCCAATCCATTTGCGCACAAGGCCAAACGGAAGTCATGAGCGGCGCGGCGGACGATCAGCCGTTGCCGCCGCCGGGACCGCGGCAGGCTGCGTTCGTTTTCATCTTCATCACCATCCTGCTCGACATGCTGGCGCTCGGGCTGATCTTGCCGGTGCTGCCAAAGCTGATCGAGAATTTCGTCGGCAACGACACGGCGAATGCTGCGAAAATCTACGGTCTGTTCGCGACCGCATGGGCTGTCATGCAGTTCCTCTGTTCGCCGGTGATCGGCGTGCTGTCGGATCGCTTCGGCCGGCGGCCGGTGGTGCTGCTCTCGAACCTTGGGCTCGCGCTCGACTACGTGCTGATGGCGCTGGCGCCGTCGCTCGCCTGGCTTCTGATCGGCCGCATCATCTCCGGCATGACCTCGGCAAGCATCGCCACCTCGTTCGCCTACGTTGCCGACATCACGCCGCCGGCGCAGCGCGCGGCGGTGTTCGGCAAGGTCGGCGCGGCGTTCGGCGCCGGATTCGTGCTCGGCCCGGCGGTCGGTGGCCTGCTCGGCGAGATCGATTTGCGGCTACCGTTCTGGGTCGCCGCGGGCTTGAGCTTCGCCAACACGCTCTACGGCTTCCTGATCCTGCCTGAGTCGCTGCCGAAGGAGCGCCGCTCGGCGTTTCAGTGGCGTCGCGCCAATCCGATCGGTGCGCTGGCGCTGTTGCGGACGCGCGCAGAACTGGCGGGATTGTCGGTGGTCAACTTCATCGCGCAGCTCGCGCATGTGGCGCTGCCGAGCGTCTATGTGCTCTACGCGGGATATCGCTACGGCTGGAGCGAGTTCGCGATCGGACTGTCGCTGGCGCTGGTCGGCCTGTGCTCGATCGTGACGCAGTGGTTCGTGATCGGGCCGGTGGTGGCGCGGTTTGGCGAACGTGCCGCGCTGATGATCGGCTTTGCCATGGGCGCGCTCGGCTTTGTCATCATCGGGCTCGCGCCGACGGGCATGCTGTCGCTGCTGTGCATTCCGCCGCTGTCGCTGTGGGGCATTTCCAATCCGGCGATCCAGGGTCTGATGACCCGGATGGTTCCGCCCGATCAACAGGGGCAGTTGCAAGGCGCGATCAACGGCGTGAACAGCATCGCCCAGCTTGCGGGACCATTCCTGTTCACGCTGACATTCGCCTATTTCATCGGTGCGACGGCGCCGTTGGCGATTCCCGGCGCGCCGTTCCTGCTGGCCGGCGCGCTGTTGCTGCTGACGATGGCGATCGCCGCCTGGGTTCTCGGCGGGATCAAGCGGACGTCGGAGCCGCGCGCCTGATCGCAACGCCAGAGAGCTTGCGTCTCGATCGGTCTGACGCGCGTACCCCTGCGGCCGTTACTTCACCCGCGTCCAGGTCGTCGAGCGGCAGATCAGGCCGCCTGCGACGCAGCCCGCCGTCGTCAGCGTATCGCCTGCGAGCGTCATCTTGCCGGAATAGGTCTTGCCGTCTTCCGGATTGAATGCACTGCCGGCCCAGGCGTTCGCGCCAGCAGGCTTCATGTCGTAGAAGATTTTCTGCCCGACTTTCGCCGGCGTCTCGACGCCCGGCTTCAGCCACGCGATGGTGCCGCACAGCGCGCCGCCGCAAGGCGCGAACTTTACATGGGACGCGCCGGTATCGCGCAGCCACGTTCCTTTAACGTCCTGCGCGCTTGCCGGCGTCGCCGCCAGGGCTGCGCCCGCGAGCGCGAGTGCAAATCGAAGCATCTCAGTTCCTCCATATCATGCAGGCTTGATGTACCTGCTTGCATGGGAGTGAAGAGCGGCAATCGTGTGAAGTCAATATGAAGCCGGTATGGCTCGCTAGTGTCCCGAATCCGAAGTTCGTAAAACCTGCGGCGGCGATGGAGAGAACTTCCAAACCGCCACACTAGCAGTCAGGCCGCGAGCGTTTTCAGCGTGCGGCTGCGGTAGTCGTAGAGCATGCCGGTCTCGCGCCACGACGGTGCGCACATCGGCACGATCAGATCGGCAACCTGGTCCGGCGCATCGAGCGCCGAGGCATCTTCGCCGGGCATGATCGTTCCGCGCAGATGCGTGCGGACGGGCCCGGGATCGAACAGGTTGACGCGCAGCGCCGCCGTCGCGTTCTCCGCGGCCCACGTCCGCGCCAGCGTTTCGAGTGCGGCTTTCGATGCGGCGTAGGGGCCGCGATATGCGGCGGCGATGCGCGCCGCGTCGGAGGTCAGAAACACCGCGCGTCCGGCGTCGGAGGCCTTCAGCAGCGGGTCCATGCAGCGGATGAGCTGGAAGTTCGCGGTGAGGTTCACCGCCATCAGCGCATTCCACGGCTTCAGTTCGATATGACCGAGCGGCGAGGAGGGGCCTGCGACGGCGGCGTTGCCGACGAGAATGTCGAGCTTGCCGTGGCGCTCGTGCAGCGCCGCGCCGAGGCGCGCGATGCCCTCGACATCGGAGAGATCGAGCGGCACCAGCGTCGCACCTGCGTTGCCGGTCTTGCGGATGGCATCATCGAGTTCTTCGAGTCCGCCGACGGTGCGAGCGACCGCGACCACATGCGCACCCGCGCGAGCGAGGGCGACGGCAGTGGCGTAGCCGATGCCGCGCGAGGCGCCGGTGACGAGAGCGATGCGGGAGGCGAGCGGTGACGACATGTGAGTACCCACTTTCCGAAGTTCGTGAACCATCTCAGCACCCACCTTTCACGAACTTCGGAAAGCTGCGGGTACTGGCCAGCATACGATTCTAGTACCGCCTATCTGAAGTCCCCGGATCGAGCTCGCCGCACCCGGTGCAGGGACTTCAGATAGGCGGTACTAGAGATCAATGCTTTCCGTGGTGATGCATGCCGCCGTGGTGATGCGGCGCGCCGCCGTAGCCGCGCAGTTCGGCATAGCGCGCGTTTTGCGCGGGATCGAGCAAATCGCGCGTCGTGAGATGATAGGCGAGATGCGCGCGGCGCAGCTGCCCGTTCAGAATCGCGATCCTGTCCGTCACGGCCTGCAAGCTGGCGGGCGTCACGGTGCGATCGGCGAACAGGCGGTCAAGTTCGGCTTCCTGAGCGATGATCCGCTCGCCGAGTGCCGACGCCTCCGCCTGCATCTTCTTGTGTTCCGCCATGACGCGCGCGCGCTGGGCGGCCGTGAGGCCGAGACGATCGGAGAGTTCGAGCACGTGCGCGGGACCGGGATAGCCGTTCAGTTCCGCGGCGAGCGCCAGCGACATGCCTTTGCCGGCGCGCAAGTCGGCGATCTGCTTCTCGGACAGCGCCTTGATGGAACGGGTCTGGAGCCCCGCATAGGGCGTCTGGGTGTCCGCGACGGCGGTCCCGATAAAAGTCATACAGACGGCAGCGGCGGCTATGACGGCGGTCTTCATTGACGTCTCCCTTTTGATAGCGGTCCGGGGCCCTTGCGGCAGGGTTTTATAGACGTTGATGGCCGGGACAAGTCCCGCGGAGGCTGGCCTTTCGGCGTAGTTCGGCGTTTGCGATGGAGCAGGGACGGCTCTACGGTTGGGTCCATCAAGAACACCAACGATGGATGAACCATGCGCACCCTCAATCCTCCCGCCCTGCCAACGCCCAAGGGCTTTTCCCACGTCACGATCAGTACGGGCGGGCCGATCGTGTTCGTGTCCGGACAGGTCGCCTATGACGGCAAGGGCCAGATCGTCGGCCCGGGAGATTACGCGGCGCAAACCCGTCAGGTGATGCAAAACCTGCAAACGGCGCTGGAAGCGGCGAATTCGGATTTGAGCCATGTCCTGAAGCTGACGTTCTTCGTCAAGGGCATCTCCGAGCCGGCGATTGCTGCCATCCGCGAGGCCCGCAAGGAATTTCTGAACGACAGCCAGCTGCCGGCCAGCACGATGGTCGGGGTCGCGGGTCTTGCGAAGGATGCGTTGCTGCTCGAGGTCGAGGCCTACGCGGCGCAGCGCGGAACGTAGACGTCCGAGTGCAGCATGTCCTGGCATCCATCCGCGTCCGAGATCACCGGCCTCTATCAGCGGCATGCCCGCGAGTGGGACAGGGAGCGCGGCAAGAGCCTGTTCGAGCGCGCATGGCTCGATCGCTTCAAGGCTGTGGTTCCGCAAAGCGGGGCCATTCTCGATCTCGGCTGCGGTTCGGGCGATCCGTTGGCACGCTATCTGATCGAGAGCGGTTATCATGTCACCGGCGTCGATTCATCGCCCGGATTGATCGAGTTGTGCCGGGAGCGGTTTGCGAACGAGCGCTGGATCGTCGGCGACATGCGTGAAGTCCGGCTCGGCGAACGCTTCGGCGGCATCCTCGCATGGGACAGCTTCTTTCACCTGACGCCGGACGATCAGCGGCGGATGTTCAAGGTGTTCGGGGAACATGCGGCGCAGGGCGCGGCGTTGATGTTCACCAGCGGTCCACGGGAAGGCGAAGCGATCGGGTCATACCGCGGCGAGGCGCTGTATCACGCGAGCCTCGATGCTGCCGAATACGAGAATCTGCTTATCGCTCACGGCTTCAGCGTGATCACGCACGTTTCCGATGATTCGCATTGCGGCGGCCACACGGTGTGGCTGGCGCAAAAGAGTGGATAGACTCAGCTGGCTTCGGCGAGCAGCGAGAGCTGGCGCGGCTGCGGCGCGGCTTCGGCGCGGTCGGTCAGCGGCGTCGGATAGTCGCCGGTGAAGTAGTGGTCGGTGAACTTCGGATGCGCGGGGTCGCGGCCGGGTTCGCCCATCGCGCGATAAAGACCGTCGACCGAGATGAACGCCAGCGAGTCCGCGCCGACGATCTGCCGCATCTCTTCGAGATTGTGGGTTGCGGCGAGCAGGCTTTCGCGGTCCGGCATGTCGATGCCGTAGTAGTCGGGGTGCGTGATCGGCGGCGAGGCGATGCGGAAGTGCACCTCGCTCGCACCGGCGTCGCGCATCAGCTTGACGATCTTCTTCGAGGTGGTGCCGCGCACGATCGAGTCGTCGATCAGGATGATGCGCTTGCCGGCGACCGCGACGCGGTTGGCGGAGTGTTTCATCCGCACGCCGGTATCGCGCGCGCTCTGGCTCGGCTGAATGAAGGTGCGGCCGACATAGTGATTGCGGATGATGCCGAGTTCGAAGGGGATGCCGGAGGCATGGCTGTAGCCGATGGCGGCGGGCACGCCGGAATCCGGCACCGGCACGACCACGTCGGCAGCGACATGGCTCTCGCGCGACAGCTCCGCGCCGATAGCCTTGCGTACGTCGTAGATCGGGCGGCCGCCGAGCACCGAATCCGGCCGCGAGAAGTAGATGTATTCGAACAGGCACGGCCGCTGCTGCATCGGAGGAAACGGCGTGTGGCTCTGCACGCAGTTCTCGTCGAAGACGATGACTTCGCCGTTCTCGATGTCACGGACATACTTGGCGCCGATGATGTCGAGCGCGCAGGTCTCGGACGCCAGAATCGGACAGCCGTCGAGTTCGCCGAGCACCAGCGGGCGGATGCCGAGCGGATCGCGTGCGCCGACCAGCTTCTTGTTGGTGAGCGAGACCAGCGAGTAGGCGCCTTCGAGTGCGCGCAGCGCCTCGATGTAGCGGTCGATGAAATTGTTGCGCTTCGATTGCGCGACGAGATGCAGGATCACTTCGGTGTCGGTGGTCGATTGCATCATCGCGCCGTGGCGGACGAGTTCGCGCCGCAGCGTCAGGCCGTTGGTGAGGTTGCCGTTGTGGGCGACGGCGAAGCCGCCGGCGTTGAGTTCGGCGAACAGCGGCTGCACGTTGCGCAGGATGGTTGCGCCGGTGGTCGAGTAACGGACGTGGCCGATGGCGGACGTGCCGGGCAGGCGGTCGATCACGTCGCGCTTGGAAAAGGTGTCGCCGACGAGGCCGAGGCGGCGTTCGGAATGGAAACGTGTGCCATCGAAGGCGACGATGCCGGCGGCTTCCTGACCGCGATGCTGAAGGGCGTGAAGACCGAGGGCGGTGATGGCGGAGGCGTCAGGGTGGCCGAAGATGCCAAAGACGCCGCATTCCTCGCGGAGCTTGTCGCCGTCGAGATCGAGGTCCGTCAGATAATCCTGCGGCTCGGTCGGATTTCCGGCGTCAGTGGAAGGGCTTTTCATCGCATCCATTGCGCCACTCCTCGCGGAACCTCAAAGTTCCGGCCAGCCTTTGACAAGCGCCACCAGTTTAACCCGTGAAACGTTATTTTTCTTCCGCTGGGCGATGTCCAAAAAGACGTTCACCTCACGGAAGCATGCATTAACGCCCCGTAGCCTTGCCGCCATCGATCAGTTGTTTCAGCCCGTCGCGGGACGATTTGCCGTACCCGCCCGGTCCGGGAGCAGGATTCTGAGCCGGCTCGGCGTCAGTCTGCTCTTCGCCCGGAGTCGACTTCTTCAATCTCTTCAAGATGGTGCTTTCGGGGTCGTCCGGCAAGAGCGACATCAGCCAGTCACCTGTGCTTTTCAGCGTGGTCAGGGTCTTGGCCTGCATAACCCAGGTCGGTTGCTGCTTGTCCGGCACCAGCCAGTTGAAGAACAGGAAGGCGACAACGATGATCAGCAGACCGCGTGCGAGGCCGAACATGAAGCCGAGGGTGCGATCGAGCGCCCCAATTCGCGAATCGAGGATCATGTCCGAGATGCGCACAGTGATGACCGACACCACGATCAGCGTGCCGATGAAGACACCGGCGATCACCGCGATGGTCGCAATCGTATCGTTGCCGAAATAGCCCTTGGCGGAGGGAAGCAGACGGGGAAACGCGTAGAGCGTCGCGATCGCGGCCGTCGCCCACGCAGCGATCGAAAGGATCTCGCGCATGAAGCCGCGGACCATGGCGAGCAGGCCCGACAGCAGCATCACGCCGAGAACGATAATGTCGAGAAGCGTAATCGGCATCAGGTCGTCAGGTCCGCTACTGGTCGGCCGCATTCGCCAAACCGGCGAATCGGTCTGGCTGGCCTCTGTTCAGGTGACGGCGATATCGCACATCCCGCAAGGCCAAGAAACAGGACAAGGGTCCGGTTTGTTCACCGATCCCGACCTTTTGTTAAGAATTTGCATTCCTAACGGACTATGTCCGGCCACGCGCGGGCTATATAGCACCACTTGCGCGTGCGTCATCCGTCCCGACGCCGGAATCGCGGGGTATCAGCCGGTTTTGCTGCTTGTGTGGCTCTTCCGCTACCCCGCGCGGCCACCTCCGCGACGAGCGTCGTCAGCCCGCCCACGGTGTTGAGAACCAGCCCTGCATCGCCACCGGTGTCGCCCCGCGGTGGTTCCGGCAGAACGGCCCGGCCGAATCCGAGTTTGGCAGCTTCCTTCAGCCGGGCGGCGGTCTGCGCCACCGGGCGCACCGCGCCGGACAGCGAAATCTCGCCGAAATAGACCGCATCCGTCGGCAGCGGCGCATTCGTCAGCGACGAGACCAGCGCCGCAGCCGCGGCGAGATCGGCCGCAGGCTCCTGAATGCGCAGGCCGCCAGCGACGTTGAGGTACACGTCGTGGCCCGACAGCTTCACGCCGCAATGAGCCTCCAGCACCGCCAGCACCATGGACAGGCGGCTCGGGTCCCAGCCGACGACGGCGCGCCGCGGCGTGCCGAGCGATGTCGGCGCGACCAGCGCCTGCAATTCCACGAGCACCGGGCGGGTGCCTTCAATACCGGCGAACACCGCAGTGCCCGGACTGCCGAGATCGCGTTCCGAGAGAAACAGCTCGGACGGGTTGCTGACTTCGCGCAGGCCTAGTCCCGTCATTTCGAACACGCCGATTTCGTCGGTCGGGCCGAAGCGGTTCTTCACCGCGCGCAGGATGCGAAATTGCTGCGAGCCTTCGCCCTCGAACGACAGCACTGCGTCGACCATGTGCTCGACCACGCGGGGGCCGGCGATCTGTCCGTCCTTGGTGACATGG
>JBEIPX010000295.1:0-4513 GCA_040376815.1 Bradyrhizobiaceae bacterium | reverse complement strand
GACTGGTCAGATCCTCTCAGGCTCGTTCATGGACTACGCACTCCCGCGCGCGGACGACATTCCGTCGTTCGAAAGCAGCCTGACGCCCGACTTTCCGAGCAAGGCTAACCGGCTGGGCGTGAAGGGCAGCGGTCAGGCCGGCGCGATCGCAGCGCCTGCGACGATCATGAATGCCGTGATGAATGCACTTGCGCCGCTCGGCGTGACGCATCTCGACATGCCCGCAACGCCTGCGCGCATCTGGGAGGCAATCCAGGCCGCACGGAATCCGCAGCCGCGGAGCTAGACAGGCGCCAGCGGCAGCGCGATCGAATACTTCACCTGACTGAGCGCAAAGCTCGACTCGATCGACGCGATGCCGTCGAGGCGCGTGAGCTTCGTTTTCAGGAATTTTTCATAGGCTGCCAGATCGGCGGCAACGACGCGCAGCAGATAGTCGCGGTTGCCGGTCATCAGATAGCACTCCAGCACCTCGTCCCATTTCGAAATCGCCTTGGCGAAGCGGGCAAGATCTTCCTCCTTCTGCCGCACGAGCTTGATGGAGATGAACACGCTCACATGCAGCCCGATCGCCTTCTGATCCACCATGGCCGCATAACGGCTGATGACGCCTTGAGCCTCGAGCAGCTTCACGCGGCGATGACACGGGGAGAGCGACAGCCCGACCTGATCGGCGAGCTGCTGCATGGTCGTACGTCCGTCCTGCTGAAGAATGGCCAGAATTTTCCGGTCGATGGCGTCGAGGTCGTTCATGGGAGTATTTCCTGATCGAAGGCTATCGATTGGGAAATCATCATATTTAATGGCTGTATGGAGGTAAACATTGGGAAATCGTGTAGGTGGCGCGGGAGTAGCATTTGGCAAGCCGGGAGATTTGCCATGTCCACGCCGTCGCGCATCGCGTTCCTGTCCGAACTCAACCGCAAGGTTCTCTGGTTGTCGTCATGGATGATCCATAACGCCAACCACATCCGGCCGAGCACCGACGGACTGAAGGTCGGCGGCCATCAGGCGTCATCGGCGTCGCTCGCCACCATCATGAGCGCGCTCTATTTCTCCGTGCTGAAGCCGGAGGACCGCGTCGCGGTGAAGCCGCACGCGAGCCCGGTGTTTCACGCCATCCAGTATCTTCTTGGGCAGCAGACGCGCGAGCGCCTTGAAAATTTCCGCGGCCTTCGCGGTGCGCAATCCTATCCGTCGCGCACGAAGGATACTGACGACGTCGATTTCTCGACCGGCTCGGTGGGCTTAGGCGTCGCGCAAACGCTGTTCTCGTCGGTCGCGCAGGATTACGTCGCAGCACACGGCTGGATGTCCGATCGGCGCAAGGGCCGCATGATCGCGCTCGTCGGCGATGCCGAGATGGACGAGGGCAATATCTTCGAGGCGCTGCTCGAAGGCTGGAAGCAGGGCCTGCGCAACACGTGGTGGGTCGTCGACTACAACCGGCAGAGTCTCGACGCGGTGGTGCGCGAAGGTTTGTGGGAAAAGTTCGAAACGATGTTCCGCAACTTCGGCTGGGACGTCGTTATCATCAAGTACGGCAAGCTGATGCAGGCGGCCTTCGCCGAGCCGGGCGGCGAGGCGCTGCGCAAGTGGATCGACAGCTGCCCGAACCAGATTTACGCGGCGCTGTGTTTTCAGGGCGGTGCGGCGTTCCGCAAGCGGCTTCAGGACGAGATCGGCGATCAGGGCGATGTGTCGCGATTGCTAGGGCGGCGCAACGACGCGGAGCTGCTGGCGCTCATGTCGAACCTCGGCGGTCACGACATGGAGAGCCTGATCGAGGCCTTCGAGGCGATCGATCACGATCGTCCGACCTGCTTCATCGCCTACACCATCAAAGGCGTCGGTCTGCCGTTCCAGGGACACAAGGACAATCACGCCGGCCTCATGACTGTCACGCAGATGGAAACGTTGCGCGCGGCGCAGAACATCCGCACCGGCCACGAGTGGGAGAAGTTCGAAGGTCTGTCGTTATCCGAAAGCGACTTGCAGGGATTTCTGGATCAGGTGCCGTTCGCGCAAGGCGGATCGCGCCGTCTTCAGGATGACGTCATCGATATTCCGCAGCGGCTCACCTATCAGCCGTCGCCACAGATGTCGACGCAGCAAGGATTCGGTCTCATCCTCAACGATCTCGGCAAGGGCGACAGCGCGCTGGCCTCGCGCATCGTCACGACATCCCCGGACGTGACCGTGTCGACCAACCTCGGTGCCTGGGTCAACCGCCGGCATCGTTTCGCAGGCGCGGAGGAAGTGGATCAGTTCCGCCGCGAGAAGATTCCCTCGACCTTTGCGTGGGATTCCTCACCGCAGGGACAGCATATCGAGCTCGGCATCGCCGAGATGAATCTCTTCATCCTGCTGTCGGCGCTGGGACTGTCGCATTCGATCAACGGCGTGCGCCTGTTCCCGATTGGCACGCTGTACGATCCCTTCATCCAGCGCGGCCTCGATGCGCTGAACTACGCCTGCTATCAGGACGCGCGCTTCATGGTTGCCGCCACGCCGTCGGGCATCACGCTCGCGCCGGAAGGCGGAGCGCATCAGTCGATCGCGACGCCGCTGATCGGTATGGCGCAGGACGGCCTCGCATCGTTCGAACCGGCTTTCGTCGATGAACTGGCCGCGATCATGCGCTGGGGTTTCGACTACATGCAGCGCGACAAGGACGAGAGCGGCGAACCGGGCGGTTCTGTCTATCTGCGTCTCTCCACCCGCACGGTCGAGCAGCCGCGCCGGCTCATGACTGCTGATCTCGAGACCGATGTGACTAACGGCGCGTATTGGCTGCGCAAGCCGGGGCCGAACTGCGAGCTGGTCATCGCTTACACGGGCGCGGTCGCGCCGGAAGCGATCGAGGCGACGGGGTTGCTCGGCGAAAGCGTGCGCGATATCGGGCTGCTTGCGATCACGTCATCGGATCGCCTCTATGGCGGGTGGCAATCGGCGCGCCGTCACCGGCGTGAAGGTCGATCCGCTACCATCGCGCACATCGAGCGGCTGCTCGCGCCGTTGCCGCCGACATGCCGTTTCGTCACGGTGATCGACGGCCATCCGTCGGCGCTGGCATGGCTGGGTGGCGTCTACGGTCACAGGACGGAGGCGCTGGGTGTCGACAAGTTCGGCCAGACCGGCACGATCGACGATCTGTATGCGGAGTATGGGATCGACGCCAATGCGATCATCGCAGCCGCGGAGCAGTTGATGATGGGCCGCCGCACGCTTCATCGCCGCGTGCGGATCTAGCAGCGATCGGCCTGTTACTTCGCCGACCTCGTCGCCTGGTGCGGATTTGTTGTTTCGCCCAAATCCCAGAACACCCCGGCCATGATCGCGAGTCCTTCGCGCGCGACCGAGCCGAGAAGATGCTCGTCGGGCGCGTGCTGCGAGCACGCCGGATAAGAATGCGGTATCCATATCGTCGGCATGCCGAGAATGTCGGCGAAGGCGTCGTTCGGGATGGAGCCGCCGAGATTGGGTAGCAACGCCGGAGGGGCGCCGGTGGTCTCGGCGATCGAGGCCTTCGCCCACGCGACCCAGGGATTCTCCGGATCGAGGCGAGTAGCGTTCATGATGTCCATCGCTCCCGCCTTGACCTCGATCCACGGGAATCCCGCACGATCGAAATGATCGCGCAGAACGCCCGGAAGATCGCGGACGTCCGTTCCCACAACGAAGCGCAGCTGGATCGTGGCTTTCGCGGATTCCGGAATCGCATTGAGCGGCCGCTCGGGATTGCCGGTCGTGAAGGCGAGAACTTCGAGCGCATTCCAGCCGAACACGCGCTCCGCCGCGGTCAAGCCGTGCTCGCCCCAGTCCGCATCGATCACCGGATCGTTCGACCCGCCGCCCACCTTGAGATCGGCGAGGGCGTGCCGCACCGCGGGCGGAATCGGCGGCGGCCGAAGCTTCTCGACCAGGATCGTGCCGCGCGCGTCGGCCAGCGTGGCGATGCCGTGGGCGAGTACGGTGCCGGCATTGCGCAGCAAGCCGCCCCAGTTGCCCGAATGATGGGCTCCGGTTCTCAAGTTGACGGCGAGATCGATATTGATGACGCCGCGCGAGCCGAGAAACATCGTCGGGCGATTGGCGGCAAGCCGCGGTCCATCGGATGCAATGAGCACGTCTGCGGTCAGCGCCTCGCGCTGTTGCCGGCAGATGTCGTGAAGTCCCGGCGAGCCGGCTTCCTCGCCCATCTCGACGATGAGGCGGGTGTTGAACCCGAGGCGACCGCCGCGTGCGGCCATCACTGCACGAAGCGCCGCGATGTTGATTGCGATTTGCCCCTTATTGTCGGCGGTGCCGCGGCCATACCAGCGATCGCCTTCGACGGTGACGGCGAGGGGCTTGAGGCCGTCGCGCCATTGCTCCGGCTCGCATCGCACCGTGTCGCCATGTCCATAGATCAGAACAGTCGGCAGACTGTCGTCTTCGCGGCGCTCGGCGATCAGGAAGTCGCCGAATGCGGGCCGGGGGTTGGGGTGCACGGCGATCGTGAAACCGGCGG
>JBEIPX010000244.1:0-5345 GCA_040376815.1 Bradyrhizobiaceae bacterium | reverse complement strand
GTGCCGCGCGAGGATGTGGCGGATCGAACCGCGCGCCTTCAGCGCCGAGTAGAGCGGATTGATCGCTGCTCCCGGAACGCCGAATGCGCAGGTGACGCCTTCGTTCTCGAGCACCCGGACGGCTGCATCGATCGCTCGCATCTTCGCCATGTCGCACCTCGATTTTATTTCGGATGCGATGATTGCGCCTCTCGACGCATGCGCTCAATCAGCGGGATTTTGTTTCCCACGCTGTGATCGGTGAAACGAAATCTTGCACTAAATCAGATGATTACCGGCGAAAATCCGGTGAAAGCACATACACGTGCAAGAACAGCAGAGCTGCCGTTACGTGCTGCGCGGCGCAGGCGGCACGCCGCCGAGTGCTGCGGTGAGTTCGGCCGCCGTCTCGCAAACAATCTTGCCGATCTGCGCCAGCCGCTCGTCGGTGATGCGTGACGGCATGCCCGAGACGGAAATCGCGGCGAGCGGTTCGCTGCAATCGTTGTAGACCACGGCAGCAACACAGCGCAGGCCGATGCGCGCCTCTTCATCGTCGACCGCATAGCCTTGCCGGCGGATGATCTGAAGTTCTTTCAGCAGTTCGCCGGGACGCGTGATCGACTTCTCGGTCAGGCGCGGCATGCCCTGACGCTGGATGATAACGTGCACATCTTCGTCGGAATAGGTCGCAAGCACCGCTTTGCCGACGCCGGACGCGACCATGGCGACGCGGCCGCCGACTTTCGTCACGGACCGCATGATCTCGCGGCTTTCGATACGGGTCAGCACGATGATCGACGCGTCGTCGACCACGGCGAGATTGGCGGTTTCGCGGGTCTGATCGCGCAGGCGGCGCAGATAGGGCATTGCATGCGTGGTAAAGTTTTTGCGGCGCGCAAACGTCGATCCCACCGAGAAGGTGCGCGCGCCGATGTGCCAGATGGAGCCGTTGCGATCGAACTGGACGAAGCGGCGCTTTTCCAGCGTCGTCAGCAGACGATGAACGGTGGAAGTCGAGAGGCCGGTGCGAAGCGCGAGGTCGGTGAGGCGATAGCCTTCGTCATCCTCGGCGAGCGTTTCGATCAGCAGCAGCGCGCGATCGACTGATTGGACGCCGCCGTCACGGACGTCCGACTCGCCTTCGGTGGTGTCGCCGGACTTCCGGCGGATTACGGTTTTCCGCATCGCTATCGACTGCCTGGATCAAATGAAGGGCCGCACTGATAGCAGAACAACGCCGCGCCGGATACCGGCGCGGCGTTGGTATATTCTCAAGAACGTCTATGTTCTCAGAGCAGGCCCGCGCCGCGCGCCCACTTGTATTTCGCGCCCAGCACCTCGACCGGCAGTTCGGTCGAGTAGGCATAGGAGGGAATGCCGTTCTGATAGAGATATTCGGCGGCTTCCTCGACCTCGACGTCGCCCGCGAGTGACGCGACCATCGGCTTCTCGATGCCCTTGGCCTTCATCTCGTTCTTCACCTCGACCATGTTCCTGGCGAACACCATCGGCGGGGTGACGATCGTGTGCCAGTAACCGAGGATCAGCGAGTGGATACGCGGGTCCGAAAGGCCGAGCTTGACCGTATTGACGTAGGTGATCGGCGGTTCGCCGCCGGTGATGTCGACCGGGTTGCCGGCTGCGCCGAACGGCGGAATGAACTTGCGGAAGGCGGCATCGAGATCCGGCGGCATCGCCATCAGCGACAAGCCGTTATCGACAACGGCATCCGACAGCAACACGCCCGATCCGCCGGCACCCGTGATGATCAGGACGTTCTCGCCCTTCGGCGTCGGCAGCACCGGAATGCCGCGTGCGAACTCGAGAAGCTGGCGCAGCGAACGAGCGCGAATGACACCCGACTGCTTCAGAACGTCCTCATAGATCTTGTCGTTTCCGGCGAGCGCGCCGGTATGCGACGAGGCGGCCTTGGCGCCAGCCGACGTGCGGCCTGCCTTGAGCACGACAACCGGCTTCTTCTTGGAGACGCGCTTGGCGGCTTCCGCGAATGCGCGGCCGTCTTTCAGGTCTTCACAATGCTGCGCAATGATCGACGTGTTCGGGTCCTGCTCGAAGAATGCGAGCAGATCGTCTTCGTCGATGTCCGACTTGTTGCCGAGGCCGACGATCGCCGACACGCCCATCTTGGCCGAGCGCGAGAAGCCGATGATCGCCATGCCGATGCCGCCGGACTGCGACGACAGCGCTGCCGAACCCTTCACGTCGTAGGCCGTGCAGAACGTCGCGCAGAGGTTCGACGGCGTATAGTAGAAGCCGTAGATGTTCGGGCCCATCAGGCGGATGTTGTACTTCTTGCCCACCTCGACGATTTCCGCCTGCAGCTCGGGAGCTCCCGCTTCGGCAAAGCCCGACGGGATCAGAACGGCGCCCGGAATTTTCTTCTCGCCGCATTCCACCAGCGCGCCAGCGACGAACTTCGCCGGGATCGCAAACACCGCGGTATCGATCGTGCCCGGCACATCCTTGACGCTCTTGTAAGCCTTGCGGCCCATGATCTCGTCGGCCTTGGGATGGATCGGATAGATGTCGCCCTTGTAGCCGCCGTTGATGAGGTTCTTCATCACCGAGTTGCCGATCTTGCCGTCTTCGGCCGAGGCGCCGATCACGGCGACGGCCTTCGGCATCATGATGCGGTTCATCGCGGTGACGATCTCGGCATTCGGGCGCGGGGCGGGGCGCGGCTCGTAGGTGAAGTCGACGACGATGCGCACGTCGGCTGCGATCGCGTCCTTCTTGGTCGCGAACACCGGGTTGAGATCGAGTTCGACGATCTCCGGGAAGTCGCTGACGAGCTGCGACACCTTGACGATGACATCGGCGAGCGCAGCGCGATTGACCGGATCGCCGCCGCGGACGCCGTGCAGCATTTCAGCCGCCTGGATGCCGTCGAGCATCGACAGCGCGTCGTCATTGGTCGCCGGTGCAAGACGGAAGGTGACGTCCTTCAGCACTTCGACGAGGACGCCGCCGAGGCCGAAGGCGACCAGCTTGCCGAACGAGCCATCGGTGATCGAGCCGACGATAACTTCGGTGCCGCCCATCAGCATCTGCTGAACCTGGATGCCCTCGATCTTGGCGTCGGCCTTGTACGCCTTCGCGTTGGCGAGAATGGTGTCATATGCCTTCTCGGCATCGGCTGCGGTCTTGACCCCGACGATGACGCCGCCGGCTTCGGTCTTGTGCAGGATGTCCGGCGAAACGATCTTCATCACCACCGGGAAACCCATGCCGCTTGCAAGCTTGCCGGCATCGGCGGCGGATTTCGCAATGCCTTCTTGCGGAACCGGAATTCCATATGCGTCACAGACAAGCTTGCCCTCGGGAGCGGTCAGGCTGGTGCGTCCGTCCGCTTTCACCGCGTCGAGCACCTTCCGCACTGCGGCAGCGGCTTGCGATCCGGCGTCGACTTTGCGGGCTGCGTCCTGTGGTGACATGAGTTCCTCCTGTGGCGTCCGTTTTTGACTTGCGGGCGCGAGCGAGTCTTTGGACGATGATCTCGCGCGCATGAATTTTCGCCATCTCCGCAAGCGTGAGGCGCTCGCAGATTAGGGAATGGCGTCCACAAAATAACAGCCTGTGGCGACAATTATTTTACTTGTGGCATTTGGTATGCCAAGATTGTTGTTGTCAAGCGCGTTTCGTGGGCGAGGGTTGTTGTGCAGAACCTCACCTTGACAGTCTGGCATTTGGCATGCCACGTACATGACGTGTTCAGCGGTGGTATCCTTTCGTTTCCCGAGGAACGGAGATGATCATGGCTGCAAACGACGCGAAGAAGACGACGAAGGTCGCGGCTGAAGCGGGGATTTCTGTCGTCCGCATCGCGCCGGAAACGAGTTTCAAGAACAAGGCCTATGAGGCCTTGAAGGACGCGATCCTGAAAATGGACATCTACGCCACGCCAGATCCGGTGATGCTCGATGAGCGAGCGCTGTCCGAGCGGCTTGGGGTCAGCCGCACGCCGATCCGTGAAGCGATCGCGATGCTGGAACAGGACGGCTTCGTGAAGACGGTTCCCCGTCGTGGCATCGTCGTTGTTCGCAAGACCAAGACTGAAATCGTCGATATGATCCGCGCGTGGGCCGCGCTGGAAAGCATGGCAGCGCGGCTGATCACGACGACCGCGCGCAAGAAGGATATCTCGGCGCTGCGCGGTTTCTTCAAGGACTTCAGCAAGGACCGGCAGCCGCAGGACAATATCGAGGAATACTCGAAGGCAAACATCGCGTTCCATCAGGCGCTGCTGTCGCTGAGCGAGTCGCCGGTTCTGGTCGACATGACCAACGACATTCTTTTGCACGTGCGCGGCTATCGCCAGCTGACCATCGGCCGGCAGGAGCGCATTGCCGCGTCGCTGCCCGAGCATCTTGCGATCATCGAGGCTCTCGAAGAGCGCGATACGGAACTCGCCGAGAAACGCGCGCGCGATCACACGCTTGGTCTTGCTGCCTACGTCGAAACGCACGGCCAGGAACTGTTTGGATAATTGCTTGGATAGCGGCGAGCAAATCGCCGGAGAAAAAAGTCAGGGAGAAAGCGGATGTCCGCAGTCGTACAGAGCATTGCTGCAAATGCAGCCGAGCAAGAGCTGACCGATGGTTTCCATCTGATCATCGATGCGCTCAAGCTGAACGGGCTCAACACGATCTACGGCGTGCCGGGCATTCCGATCACTGATTTCGGCCGCATGGCGCAGGCCGAAGGCATCCGCGTGCTGTCGTTCCGCCACGAACAGGCCGCCGGCTATGCCGCGTCGATTGCCGGTTATCTCACGAAGAAGCCGGGCGTGTGTCTCACCGTCTCGGCGCCGGGCTTCCTCAACGGTCTGACCGCACTCGCTCACGCCACCACCAACTGCTTCCCGATGATCCTGATCTCCGGCTCGTCCGAGCGCGAGATCGTCGACCTGCAGCAGGGCGACTACGAGGAGATGGACCAGCTCGCCATTGCCAAGCCGCTCTGCAAGGCGGCGTTCCGCGTGCTGCATGCGCAGGACATCGGCATCGGTCTTGCCCGCGCGATCCGCGCCGCGGTGTCCGGCCGTCCCGGCGGCGTCTATCTCGATCTGCCGGCCAAGCTGTTCGGTCAGGTGATGAATGCCGACGCCGGTCAGAAGTCGCTGGTGAAAGTCATCGACGCTGCGCCGGCGCAGATTCCAGCTCCGGATGCCATCAAGCGCGCGCTCGATGTGCTGAAATCAGCGAAGAAGCCGCTGATCATTCTCGGCAAGGGCGCGGCTTACGCGCAGGCCGACGACGCCGTGAAGGCGCTGGTCGAAACCTCGGGCATTCCGTTCCTGCCGATGAGCATGGCGAAGGGCCTGCTGCCGGATACGCATCCGC
>JBEIPX010000101.1:0-8518 GCA_040376815.1 Bradyrhizobiaceae bacterium | reverse complement strand
GGCACGGCAGAACTCGGAAATCTGGGCCAGCAACGGGTCGTTCTTCATGAGCCAGGGAGATAAAGTGGGACGGAGTGGGCAGAGCAGGACTGCCCTGCTGTCCTAGCATGCCTTGCCCAAGGACTGAAATACGTGGAGCGGATTGACAGGTGAATGATACCAACTATATTTTATGCATACTTGCAGGAAGTATCAATATGTCTGCAAATACGCAAAACGCCGCTCCGGTTATCGCCCAAGAGAAGCAAGCGCCCGCGATCCAGGGATTCTTCCGGATCATGGAGCAGTGGGGCGCAGACAACACTGACGCCCGCCGAATCCTCGGCAATCCGCCGGAACGCACCTTTTATGACTGGAAGCGTGGCAAGGCCGGCCGGGTGCCGGACGATACGCTGCGCCGGATCGGCTATGTGGCCGGCATCTGGAAGGCATTGCAGATTGTCTATTCGGATGCCCACCTCGCCGATACCTGGGTGGCACGGCCGAACGCAGCCTTCGGCGGGCAAACACCCCTGCAACGCATGGCCGCCGGTGACATGGTCGATTTGGCTGCCGTTCGGACGTACATCGATGCCGCCCGTGGCCCCTGGTCCTGACGCGCCCTCCCCGATCGAGGTGAACTGGCCGCAGGCGTGGCGCATCATCGCCTCGCGCTATCCACCGATCGATCTGTTCGAGCGGCTTTCCGGCGACCCCGCCGTATGGGACGCGCTGACCGAACTGGAACAGGCCACCAATCCGCGGCTGCGCGATCAGGCCGGCAACATCAGTCTCGTTCCGCCGGAACGGCGCGTGTTCGGGCCGAACGCATCGTGGGTGATGGCGCCGTTCACGCACATCAATCCGAAAGGCTCGCGGTTCGCCGACGGCACCTACGGCGTCTATTACGCCGCGCGCGAGCTTGCGACCGCAGTTGCCGAAACCGGCTATCACTTCGCCCGCTTCGCCGCCGACTCGAACGATCCGCCACGGCGCGAGGACATGCGCGTGCTGTTCGGGACGATTGCGACCACGCTCGACGATGCCGGCGCGCTGGCGGAACCGCGGCGCTCGGCCGTTCTCTCGAAGACGTCGTATGCGGAGAGCCAGCGCTTTGCCGCGGAACGGCGCGACGCCGGCAGCAACGGCATCCACTATCCGAGCGTGCGGCACCACGGCGGGTTCTGCATCGCCACGTTCTGGCCGAACGTCGTTGGATTGCCGATCCAGGAGCGGCATCTGCAATACGAATGGGATGGACGGCGCTTCAGCCGCTACTTCGATTACATGAAAGAAGAATGGGTCGCGGTCTAGACGGCTAATCGCCGATGCAGACTGGATTCGCCTCGCGCCACACGCGAATAAGGTCGCGCGCATCGTCGCCGAGGTCACGCTCGCGACGCTCGGTGTCAGGTCGCAGCGCCCATGGCAGCGCGCTGCGCGCCCAGATTTGCACACCGGGTGTGATCGCCTTTGGATCGTCCAGCGTTCCCGGGCGAACGTATACGAGCGCGGGAGTGGCGACCGGCTCCGTGTGCGTGCGAACGAGGCAATCGTCGCAGAAATGCTGGACGTTGACCTTGCCGCTGCCGGTCGGCAGATCGCGCGTCACGGTCGCGCCGGCCGTGACGGCGAAATCCTTCTTCATGACGATCAGGTTCATCGAGAACGCGCTGCCGGTCCGCCGCTGGCAGGTCGTGCAATGGCACATCGTCTCGATCAGCGGATGACCGATGACTTCGTAGCGAACGTTGCCGCAGATGCATCCGCCTCGCATCGGCAATGTTAGCGCCATGCCGGTCTCCTAGACGAGCGCGTCCGGCTGCTTGACCTCGATCTCAACAAAGCTGATCGGATGCTTCGAGCCGTTCATCACGTCGTGCTCGACGCCGGACTGGCGCATGTACGACTGCCCCTTGACCAGCGGCACGTCCGTAACCTTGCCGCCATCGTGGATTTGCAGCACGCCGTCGGTGAGCATGATCACAAAGTACGGCCAGCCGTGCTTGTGCCAGCCCGTGACGGAGCCCGGCTCGAAATCCCAACGCGTGATCCGCAGCGCCGCATCATCCTGCTGAACGGTCGGGATCGCTGGTGACGTACATTGAAACCCGGGCATGATGAACTCCACACCTCACCACTATATCAAACCGGCGCGCTGAACCAATGCACGATAAGAAAGTATCCTTGTGTCAGGGCGCAAGTGATGCCGACTTGGATCTCGGAGGAGTGCAGCAGCGGATGTTCTGAAGACATCCGCAACGCAATTCAGCCAGCCTAGTCCGTAAACACCACCGTCTTGCGGCCGTTGAGGATGACGCGATCCTCGAGGTGGTAGCGCATGGCGCGCGACAGCACGCGGCGCTCGATGTCCCTGCCCTTGCGGATCATACTTTCCGGATCGTCGCGATGGCTGATGCGCTCGACGTCCTGCTCGATGATCGGACCTTCGTCGAGATCGCCCGTAACGTAATGCGCCGTCGCGCCCATCAGCTTCACGCCGCGCTCGTGCGCCTGATGATAGGGCTTTGCGCCCTTGAAGCCGGGCAGGAACGAATGATGGATGTTGATGCAGCGGCCGGAGAGCTTGCGCGCGAGATCGTCGGACAAGACCTGCATGTAGCGGGCGAGAACGACGAGATCGGTCTGCGTCTCGGCGATCAGCTTGAGGATCTGGGCCTCCTGCTCCGCCTTGGTCGCCTTCGTCACCGGCAGATAATGAAACGGCACGCCCGACATATCGAGGCCATGGTACGTCTCGAGCGGATGATTGGAGACGATCGCAGTGGGATGCATCTCCAGTTCGCCGGTCCGCCAGCGATAGAGAATGTCGGCCAGGCAGTGGTCGAATTTCGAGACCAGCAGCATGACGCGCTGACGGCTGGCGCGATCGCGCATCCGCCACTCCATGCCGAACTTCTCCGCCACCGGACTGAAGGCGCTCTGGAGCGTCTCGACGGTGACCGGCTTGTTCGCCTCGAACACCACCCGCATGAAGAAGTACTTCGTCTCGATATCGTTGAACTGCTGCGCGTCGGAAATGTTCTGACCGTGATCGAACAGATAGGTCGAAACCGCAGCAACGATGCCGGGACGATCCGGACAGGACAGGGTCAGAACGAACTGATGATGATGCATGATGAATTCGCAGGCAGCGGGGTTGGACGAACGCCGGGTTCCTCTAACACCGCAGCGCCGTCGCGCCAATCTTTAAGCACCTCACAATGGCGGCAGACACGGTTATCGGTTAACAATCGGTCCCGTTGAATTCGAGGCAACAATCATGGCCGATGGGCTCGCCGGATACCGCATCCTGATTCTCGAGACGCGCGAGGAAGCGCAGTTCTCCCGTTTGCTGGCCGAGCAAGGCGCTGACGTGATCCAGTGCCCGATGTTCGTGATCCGCGATGCCGCGGACCCGAAGCCGATCGAGGGCTGGATCACGCGCTTCATCGACCGGCCGTTCGACGACCTCGTGCTGATGACGGGCGAAGGGTTGCGGCGGATCATGACCGTGGTGCGGCGGATCGGCGTCGAGCCGCAGTTCGTCGCAGCACTGGCCAAGGCACGAAAATTCGCGCGGGGACCGAAACCGGTGCGCGCGCTGCGCGAGCTTGGCCTCGAAGCGCAGGAGATCACCGAGAAGCCGACGTCGGAAGGCATCGCCGAGATGCTCGGCAAGCACGATCTGAAACGGCATCGGCTTGCCCTTCAGCTCTACCCGGAGCGCGATCATCAGAAGCTGATCGCTGCTATCCATAAGCAGGGCGCGGAGGTCGATACGGTCCTGCCCTACACTTACGATGCGCAGGCAGCGGAACCTTCGATCATCGCAGCCATCGACGAGATGGCGGCGGGACGCGTGGATGCGATTGCGCTCACCAGCTCCGGACAGGTGCGGCGGTTGATCGAGACGGCCAAAGCGCACGGCTGTGAAAGCCGGCTGCGCGATGCGCTCGCGAATACGCCGATCGCCTCGGTCGGCCCTGTCGTATCCGACGAGCTGAAAACTTTCGGTCTGCGCACCGACATCTATCCGGAGAACGATGCGTTCTTCATGCGGCCCCTGATCAGCGCCATGGCAAAGACGCTGTCAAAGTCGGCGCCGCGAGCTGCAATGAAATAGCAAGAGCTGCGATCGGAACGGCATGCAATTGCTGCTCCGCAGCAGCGCACGCGCGCATGTTGGACATCACAAACGTTCCGACTAGTGTGGTGGTTCAGCGTCCACGCGCACCGCGCAATCAATCGGTTGGAGCTCATGCCGCAGTTGCCTCTCTCCATTTTCCGCGTTGTGGAAATCGGCACAGGAGATGCCGTCAGTTACTGCGGCAAGCTGTTCGCGGACTTCGGCGCGGAGGTCATCAAGATCGAACCGCCGGGCGGCGATCCGGCGCGGCAGTGGCCGCCACTCGCCGACATTGGCGGCAAGAGCGAGAGCGCATACTTCGCATGGCTCAGCACCAACAAGTACAGCATCACAGCCGATCTTGCGAAGACCGCCGACGCGGAGAACGTGCGCAAGCTGCTCGCGGGTGCCGATCTCCTGCTCGATGGCCGCGCGCCCGCGGACATTCCCGGCTCGCTGCTCTCGCACGAAAGCCTGCGTGCATCCGATCCCGGCCTCGCGATCACGACGCTGTCGTGGTTCGGCGAGAACGGACCTTATCGCGACTACAAGGCGACCGACTCGATCTGCCACGCGCTGGCGGGCCTGGTGAAGCTCGTCGGTCCCGCTGAAGGCCCGCCGACATTGCCGCGCGACGGTCAGCCCGCGATGGTGGGCGGACTTGCCGCATTCATTCCCTCGCTCGCCGGTCTCTATGCCCGCAAGGATGGCGCGCGCCGCTTCGCCGTCAGCATTCAGGAAGCGATGCTGCACATCAGCGAGTTCGACACTGGCCTCGCGCTCGAACAGGGCTTCACGCGCCCTCGCCCCGGCGTCAATCGCTTCGGCCGCGGCTTTCCCTCCGGCACATTCCCGACCAAGGACGGCTGGCTCGGCGTCACCGTGGTGACGCCGGCGCAGTGGTCGGCCTTCTGCCAGATGCTGGAAATGCCGGAGCTCGCGAAAGACGCGAAGTATTCGGCGAGCCTCGACCGCTTCCTGCGCGCCGCCGAGCTCAACGAGATCATCAAGCCGGCGCTGCTGCGCAAGACCGCGCTCGAGTGGTTCAATCTCGGCATCGATCTCCGTTTGCCGCTTGCCGTCGTACCGGACATGCCGGAACTGCTGGCGCAGCAGACGCATCGCGAACGCAACGCATTCGCCAATGTCGAGATCGGCAAGGCGTCGTTCGAAGGGCCGGTATTGCCGCAGACGCTGACGCGCACGCCGCCGAAGCCGAATGGCCGCGCGCCGCTCGCCGGCGAAAGCGACGGCAAGGTTGCCGCAGGCCGCAAGCGCCACGCGACACAAACCATCAAGCCGGATGCAGCGCTGCCGCTCAAGGGCGTGCGTATCATCGACCTCACCATGGGCTGGGCTGGTCCTACGGCGACGCGGCAGATGGCCGATCTCGGCGCCGATATCATCAAGGTGGAGTCGTGCCAGTATCCGGACTGGTTCCGCGGCACCGATACGCGGCCGCCGTATCACGAGGAACGGACTTACGAGAAGAACTACTGGTTCCAGATGATGAACCGCAACAAGCGCGGCATCACGCTCGATCTCACCTCCGAGAAGGGCCTGTCGCTGCTGAAGCGATTGCTGGCGGACGCGGACGCGGTGATCGACAACTACGCCGCCGACGTGCTGCCGCGGCTCGGGCTCGACACCGCTGCGATGCTGAAGATCAATCCGCGCCTCGTGGTGGTAACGATGCCGGCCTTCGGCACCACCGGCGTATGGAGCAGTGCCCGCGCCTACGGTTCGACGCTCGAACAGGCATCGGGCCTGCCCTCCATTAACGGCCCGGAGACGCAGCCGCCGACCATGCTGCATGTGGCGCTCGGCGATCCGGTCGGCGGACTGAACGGCGCGGCGTCGCTGATGCTCGGACTGATGCATCAGCAAGCGACCGGCGAAGGCCAGCATGCGGACCTGTCGCAGGTGCAGTGCCTGCTGCCGTTCGTGGCGTCGGCGATCGTCGAATACACCGCAACGGGCAAGGAGCCGGTGCGCACCGGCAACCGGCATCCCGAACATGTGCCGCATGGTTGCTTCCCGTGCCTCGGCGACGATCAGTGGATCGTCATCGCCGTGCGCAACGACGACGAGTGGCAGCGGCTTTGCAAGGTGATGCGCCGCCCCGATCTCGCCGCCGACGAGGAACTGCGCACTGTCGCGGGGCGGCGCGCGCATGAAGAGCGCGTTGAACTCGCAGTACGGCAGTGGACGATGATCGTGCGGCCCGATCCGGCGATGGTGTCGTTGCAGGCCGCAGGCGTTCCCGCCGGTGTCGCACGCATGCCGATCGACATCGCCTACGATCCGCACCTGATGACGGTCGGCCACTGGCAGCCGGTGAACCGGCCATGGCTCGGGCCGCATCTCATTCCGCTCGTGTCCTATCGCGAAGGCAATGCGCAAAAGCCCTATGCGGTGCGCTGGACCGCGCCGACGCTCGGCCAGCACAATGAAGAAGTCCTGCGCGAACTGCTCAACGTCACCGACGCCGAGCTGGCTTCGCTTGCCGAGACCGGCGTGATCGGCAACGTCGCCGTCAGCAAGGCGCCCGTAAAACCAGCCAAAGCGGCGGAGTAATCGCTGTAAACCGGCCTATTCGCGCACGGGCGGCGGTTGAGCGGGTTTCGCGAATTGTGTAAGCCTCGCGGCCTGTAGTGGGCTAAGCCTGAGCGACCATGACCATTCTCGTGACCGGCGGCGCCGGGTTCATCGGCTCGAACTTCATTCATGCGTGGTTGCGCGACAAGCGCGGCCGCGTCGTGAACGTCGATGCTCTGACGTACGCGGGCAATATCGACAATCTGGCGAGCCTCAAGGACAACCGCGAGCATGTCTTCGTGTATGGAAGCATCAGCGATCGCCTGCGCATGGCGCAGCTGTTCGCCGAGCACGATATCAGCGCGGTGATCAACTTCGCGGCCGAAAGCCACGTCGATCGCTCGATCCACGCGCCGGAAGATTTCGTTCACACCAACGTCGTCGGTGTGCATGTCTTGCTCGATGCCGCGCGCGCAAACTGGGATCGCCTCACCGGCGCGAAGAAGGATGCGTTCCGCTTCCTGCACGTCTCGACCGACGAGGTGTTCGGCACGCTGGAACCGAACGATCCGGCGTTCAGTGAAACCACGCGTTATGCACCGAACAGTCCCTACGCCGCGACCAAGGCCGCGGCCGATCATCTGGTACGCGCGTATCATCAAACTTACGGCCTGCCGGTGCTGACGACGAACTGCTCGAACAACTACGGACCGTATCAGTTTCCGGAAAAGCTGATCCCGCTCGTCCTGCACAACGCGCTCGCCGGCAAGCCGCTGCCGATCTACGGCGACGGCCTGCAAATCCGCGACTGGCTGTATGTGGAGGATCACTGCGACGCGATCCGCCTCGTGCTGGACAAAGGCCTCATCGGTGAGACGTATAATGTCGGCGGCGCCAAGGACATCGCCAACCTCGACGTGGTGAGAACGCTCTGCGCGATCCTCGACAAGACGGCGCCGCGCAGCGATGGCCAGAGTTACGCGAAGCAGATCGCCTTCGTTGCGGATCGTCCCGGTCACGATCGCCGCTACGCGGTGGATTCACGGAAGATAGAGAGCGAACTCGGCTGGCGTGCTAAAGAAACCTTCCCGAGCGGACTGAACAAGACCGTGCGCTGGTATCTCGACAACCGGCCATGGACCGAGCGCGTCACCAGCGGCGCTTACCGGCAATGGATCGAGAAGCAGTACACGCTATGAAGGTCACGCCGCTTGCCTTGCCCGAGGTTCTGCTGGTCGAACCGAAAGTGTTCGGCGACGATCGCGGCTTCTTCTTCGAGAGCTTCAACCGCGCAACTTTCAAGGCTGCGACCGGACTCGATCTCGATTTCGTGCAGGACAACCATTCGAAATCGGCGCGCGGGGTGCTGCGCGGACTGCACTATCAATTGCCGCCGCAAGCGCAGGGCAAGCTGGTGCGCGTGCTCGCGGGCGAAATCTTCGACGTCGCCGTCGATGTGCGGAAGGGCTCGAAGACGTTCGGCCGCTGGGTCAGCGCTACCCTCTCGGCCGAGAACAAACAGCAGATGTGGGTGCCCGCCGGCTTCGCCCATGGCTTTCTGACAATCTCGGAGACGGCGGAAGTCCTCTACAAGACCACGGACTTCTATGCGCCCGAGCATGAGCGCTGCATTGCGTGGGACGATCCGGCAATCGCGATTGCCTGGCCGCTGCGCGAGAAGCCGACGCTGTCGCCCAAGGATGCGCAGGGGTTAGCGCCGAACGTAGCCGAGACGTTCGCCTGAACTACTCTCCGTAGCTGCGCAGCCGCTCCAGATCGACGATCGAGACGCCGCCGTACTCCAGCCGCAGCAGTCCTTCCTTCTCCAGCGTCTTGAGACACTGGTTGGCGTTCTGCCGCGAGATGCCGGAG
>JBEIPX010000040.1:0-12444 GCA_040376815.1 Bradyrhizobiaceae bacterium | reverse complement strand
TCCTCCCACGTCTTATGATTGTTCAGTTCGTTAGGCGTTGTCTCCTGCCACGGCCTCGCAGACCGCACGTGTCACATCGGCGGTTCGCGCCTTGCCGCCGAGATCGGGCGTATGCAGCGATTTGTCGGCGGTGACGCGTTCGATCGCGCGCATCAGCCGCGCGGCAGCTTTCGGCTCGCCGAGATGCTCCAGCATCATCACGCTCGACCAGAACGTGCCGACCGGATTGGCGATGCCCTTGCCCGTGATATCGAAAGCCGATCCGTGGATCGGTTCGAACATCGAGGGGAAGGTCCGCTCCGGATTGAGGTTCGCGGTCGGCGCGATGCCGAGCGAGCCGGCGAATGCTGCGGCGAGATCGGAGAGAATGTCCGCGTGCAGGTTGGTCGCGACGATGGTGTCCAGTGTTTCCGGCTTCAGCGTCATGCGCATGGTCATGGCGTCGACCAGCATCTTGTCCCAGGTCACGTCCGGAAATTCGGCGGCGACTTCGGCGGCGATTTCGTCCCACATCACCATGGCGTGGCGCTGTGCGTTCGATTTGGTGACGACGGTCAGCAGCTTGCGTGGCCGCGAGCGGGCGAGGCCGAAGGCGAAGCGCATCACGCGGCGCACGCCGGTGCGGGTGAACATCGAGACGTCGGTCGCGACTTCTTCCGGAAGCCCGCGATGCACGCGGCCGCCAACGCCTGCGTACTCGCCCTCCGAATTTTCGCGGACGATCACCCAGTCGAGTTCGGGGCCGGTGACGTTGCGCAGCGGACTGGAGATGCCGGGCAGAATCCGCGTCGGCCGCACGTTGGCGTACTGGTCGAACGGCTGGCAGATCGCGAGCCGCAGGCCCCACAGCGTGATGTGATCGGGCACGTCCGGCGCGCCGGCCGAGCCGAACAGGATCGCGTCGTGCTTGCGGATCTGGTCGAGGCCATCCGCGGGCATAAAAGCGCCGGTCTTCTTGTAGCGGGCGCTGCCCCAGTCGAAATGATCGAAGGCGATGGTGAAGCCATCGCGGGTGGCGCAGGCGTTTAGCGCCTCGACGCCCGCTTCGATGACTTCGGAGCCGATGCCGTCACCGGGAATGGCCGCAATCCGATAGGTCTTCACGTGTCTGATCCTCGCTCGACGAACAGGATCGTCGCCGATCGCAGGAAGCTGTGTCAAGCCTTACATGGAAGCTTCCATGGAACAGTCGATGGTGATACGATACGCTTCGGGAGACAAACATGAGCAAATCCGCGCTTCTCAAGCCGTTGGACCCGGCGCCTTCGCTGGTGGCAGGGGCTTATCAGGCGCTAAAGAGCGCGATCCTCGAGACCGTATTCCCGCCCGGCTATCACGCCAGCGAGCAGGAGATCGCACTCCGGCTCAAGATGAGCCGCACCCCCGTCCACGAGGCGTTGATCCGGCTGCAGGAAGAGGGGCTTGTCGCCATTCTGCCAAAGCGCGGCATTCTTGTCTGTGCGCTGTCCCCGGATGACATGCGCGAGGTCTACGAGATCATCATTTCGCTCGAAGGTACGGCAGCAGAGATCATCTCTGCGAAGGATGCGGCCGAACGCCGCTCCGTCGCCACCGAGCTCGAAGGCTTCAATCATCAGATGGAAGCAGCGCTCGCGGTCGACGATCTAACCGCCTGGGCGAAGGCCGATGACAGTTTCCATCGCAAGCTCATCGGCTCATGCGGAAACGCGCGACTTGCCCGCCTCGCCAACACCATCATGGACCAATCGCACCGGGCGCGCATGATGACGCTGCGGCTGCGCGCCAAGCCGGTGGCATCGATCAAGGATCACAGGGCGATCATCGCTGCGATCCGGGCAGGAAAGGGTGATGCCGCGTTGGCGAGAGCCCGCGATCATCGCCGGCGTGCCAGCGGCGAACTGCTGCCGTTGCTACAGAAGCTCGGTATGACGCATCTCTGAAGGTGCACGCGGGCGCTGGCACACCACGCGGATCAAGAGAATCTTGGTTGCTATCGAAACGCAGCCGGTTATGACCGTATCTTCTATACATTATCACGCGATGGGACTTGCCATGCTTATAGTTCATCACCTGAACAATTCCCGTTCGCAGCGGGTACTCTGGCTGCTCGAGGAGCTCGAAGTCCCCTACGAGATCAAGCGATATCAGCGCGGCTCGGACATGCTGGCGCCGAAGGAGCTGCGCGAGGTGCATCCGCTCGGCAAGTCGCCGGTCATCACCGATAACGGCAACACCATCGCCGAATCCGGCGCGATCGTCGAATACATCGTCGATACCTACGGCAATGGCCGGCTGATCCCGCCGCCGAAAACGCCCGAGCGCCTTCGCTATACCTACTGGCTTCACTATGCTGAAGGTTCGGCGATGATGCCGCTGGTGCAGAAGCTGGTGTTCAGCGTGCTGCCGGGCCGTGCGCCTGCCTTCGTGCGCCCGATGTTCAAGATGGTCATGGGGCAGCTCCTGAAGAACCTCGTCGATCCCACGCTCAAGCGCCACATGGCATACTGGGAAGGCGAGCTTGCGAAGAGTGAGTACTTCGCCGGCAGCCAGCTTACGGCCGCCGACATTCAGATGAGTTTTCCACTCGAAGCGGCTGCGCAGCGCGCTGGCCTCGACAATGGCAGTCATCCGAAGGCGATGGCACTGCTTGCGAAGCTGCAAGCGCGTCCGGCCTACAAGCGCGCACTGGAGCGCGGCGGACCCTACGCACTCGCGCGCGTGTCCTGATGAGCTAGTGCCCCGCGGCCTCGGCGCCGCGGGTGCGGGGATCCGGCGCTCCGGCAACTCCTTCCGATGTCACGGCGATGGAATTCGCCGACGTCTGGCCGAGCCGGTCGCTGACTGCGTGACCCCTCGCTTTCAGCGCATTGATGGCCTCATCTGAGAAGCCGCGTTCGAGCAGAAGCTGATCCGGCATCCATTGATGATGCAGGCGTGGCGCCGCGACGGCGCTTGCGGCATTCATCTTGTGGTCGATCGTGTTGACGATCACTTGCAGCACCGCGGAGATGATGCGGCTACCGCCGGGCGAGCCGGTGATGAGTACCGGCTTGTTGTCCTTGAGCACGATCGCCGGCGTCATCGAGGACAGCGGCCGCTTGCCGGGGCCGGGCAGGTTGGCTTCATAGCCGATGAGGCCGAAGGCGTTCGATGCGCCGGGCGCTGCGGTGAAATCGTCGAGTTCGTTGTTCAGCAGAACGCCGGTACCATCCGGGATCAACCCGACGCCATAGCTGAAGTTCAGCGTATAGGTGTTGCTGACGGCGTTGCCATATTGATCGATGACCGAATAGTGCGTGGTGTTGCTGCCTTCGCGCGGTGCCGGTGGTGCGGTGGTGAGTTCGGTGGCAGGCGTCGCGCGATCCATGCGGATCGATGCACGCATCTGCCTGGCGTAGTCCTTGTCGAGCAGGCGCGTCAGCGGTGCGTTGACGAACGCAGGGTCGCCGAGATAGCGCGCACGGTCCGCATAGCCGCGTTTCAGCGCTTCCGTCAGGAGATGCAGCGTGTCGGCGGAGCCTGCGCCCATCGCGCCGACGTCGTAACCTTCGAGAATGTTCAGCGCCTCGATAAGCACCGTGCCGCCGGACGACGGCAGCGGCATCGAAATGATATCGTAGCCGCGGTAACTGCCGCGCACGGGTTGGCGGATCGCGGCGCGATAGGTC
The DNA here is from genome assembly GCA_040376815.1 of Bradyrhizobiaceae bacterium. GTDB lineage: Bacteria > Pseudomonadota > Alphaproteobacteria > Rhizobiales > Xanthobacteraceae > SG-bin9. Next base: position 8,794 of record JBEIPX010000040.1, on the reverse strand, counting down.
TTGAGATCGTCCGTCGTGATGACGCCGCCGGCGTCACGAATACCTGCTGCAAGTTTCTCGGCGACTGGTCCTTCATAGAAACCCGCCGATCCGCGCTCGGCAATCGCCGTGAGTGTCGCGGCGAGATCGCTCTGCACCAGGCTGTCGCCGTCGCGCAACGCCGTTCCGTCCGGACGCGCGAGAACTTTCAGTGTCGACGGCCAGCGCGCCAATCGCGGATGCCATGCGGCGAACGTATCGGCGCTGTCGTCGGTAACGACAAAGCCGTCACGCGCGAGCGCGATGGCGGGCGCGAGCAACTCCGTCAGCGAGAATTTGCGGGAGCCGTAGCGCTCCAGCGCCAGCGCCAGGCCCGCAACTGTCCCGGGTATGCCGATGCCGAGCGCCTGGTCGCGTGATTTGGCGTTGTCCGGTTTGCCGTCCGCGCCGAGGAACATGTCGCGCGTCGCGGCGGCAGGTGCCGTTTCGCGGTAATCGATAGCGACGCTCTCGTTCCTGTCGGCGAGGTGAATCAACATGAAGCCGCCACCGCCGATATTGCCGGCGCGCGGATAGGTCACCGCCATCGCGAAGCCGGTCGCGACTGCTGCGTCCACGGCGTTGCCGCCTTTCGCGAGAACATCGGCGCCGACGCGGGTGGCGATCTTCTCCTGTCCGACCACCATGCCGTGGCGGGCATGAACCGGGCGGGCCGTTTGGTGGGCAGGCTGATAGGGACTGCGGCGCGCGTCCTGCGCGTCGGCGGTAAACGGTGCGAACGCGATCAGACATGCCAGCAGTTGCGCGCACCGGCGCTTGGTCAATGAAATCATGCCCCGCCCCCGCGAATTGCGTGCTTTGACTGAAGGTCCGTTCAATGTCGTCGTGGCTATATGGGCTTTCGGATAGGGTCGGCCAACGCCTTTGGATGATTCGGCGGGAGTTTTTATGGACCAGCCTGTCGAAACAGCCGGCCGCCAAGGCGCGATTTCGCCGGCTTACCCGCCAAAATCCGCCGCCATCGGCTGGATGCTGTTCGATTGGGCCGCTCAGCCCTACTTCACCCTGATCACGACCTTCGTCTTTGCCCCCTATTTCGCCTCGCGCGTCGCCGAGAGCCCGGCCATGGGTCAGTCGATGTGGGGGTTCGCGACGGCCGCCGCCGGTCTCGCGATTGCACTGCTGTCGCCGGTGCTGGGCGCCATCGCCGATGCCAATGGCCGCCGCAAGCCGTGGATCGCCGGGTTCGGCGCGCTGCTGGTCATCGGCGCTTCGTTGATGTGGATCGGCAAGCCCGGCGATCCATCGATCATCATACCGCTCCTGATTGCCTATGCGATTGCAACGATCGGCGTCGAGTTCGCCACCGTGTTTAACAACGCGATGATGCCGACGCTGGTGCCGCCCGAACGGATCGGCCGCCTCTCCGGGACCGGCTGGGCGATCGGCTACGCGGGCGGCATTGTCAGCCTTGTGATCGTGCTTGGCTTCATGGCCGCCAACCCGGCCACGGGCAAAACGCTGTTCGGTCTTGTGCCGATTCTCGGTCTCGATCCCAAGACATTCGAAGGCGACCGCATCACCGGGCCGCTCACCGGACTGTGGTTCATCATCTTCGTGTTGCCGATGTTCCTGCTGACGCCGGACATTCCGGCGCGCCTGCCGCTACGTGCGGCTGTCAGCAAAGGTCTGCGAGAACTGCGCGCGACGCTTGCCGAGCTGACGAAAAGCCGGTCGATGACGATCTTTCTGATCGCCAACATGATCTACACCGACGGCCTGGTGTCGCTGTTTGCATTCGGCGGCATCTATGCGGTCGGCACGTTCGGATGGAACACGATCCAGATCGGCACGTTCGGCATTCTGCTCGCGATCTCCGGCGCGTTCGGCGCGTGGTTCGGCGGCAGGCTCGACGATCGCCTCGGTCCGAAGACCGTGATCGCGGGCAGTCTGCTGATCCTGCTCTCGTCCATCGCGGCGATCCTGCTGATCAACCGCGATTCGATCTTCTTCATTCCGGTGACGCCGCCGGTGCCGAATGGGCCGTTGTTCGCGGCACCTGCCGAGAAGGTCTATCTCGCACTGGGCGCGCTGATCGGCCTTGCGGCCGGGCCACTGCAAGCGGCCTCGCGCACGATGCTCATCCGCCTCGCGCCAAAGGATCGCATCACGCAATACTTCGGACTGTTCGCGCTGACTGGAAAGGTGACGTCGTTCCTCGGTCCGCTGCTGATCGGCGTGATTACGGCGGCGACCATGAGTCAGAAGGCCGGCATGGCGGTGCTGGTGCCGTTCTTCCTCGCGGGTCTCGCGCTGCTCTCGCGGGTCAAGAGCCCTGCAAAGGGCTGATTTGCTCAGTGCTTGAAGTGCCGGGTGCCGGTCAGCACCATGGCGATGCCGTGCTCGTCGGCGGCCTTGATCACTTCGTCGTCGCGCATCGAGCCGCCCGGCTGGATGACGGCGGTGGCGCCCGCTTCGATCGCGACCAGCAACCCGTCCGCGAACGGGAAGAACGCATCCGACGCGACGACCGAACCCGCCGTCATCGGCTTGGCAAGCTTCGCTTCTGCCGCCGCATCCTGCGCCTTGCGCGCGGCGATGCGCGCGGAATCGATGCGGCTCATCTGGCCGGCACCGATGCCGACGGTCGCGAGATCCTTGGCGTAGACGATGGTGTTGGACTTCACATGCTTGGCGACGCGGAAGGCGAAGCGCAGATCGCGCAGCTCCGCCTCGGTCGGTGCACGCTTTGTCACGGTCTTCAGCGTCATCGCATCGACGACCGCGTTATCGCGCGACTGAACCAGGAGGCCGCCGGCGACGGTCTTTGCGGTGAGGCCCGCCGCGCGCGGATCGGGAAGGCCACCGGCGAGCAGCAGCCGTAAATTCTTCTTCGTCGCGACGATCGCAATCGCTTCGTCCGTCGCGTCAGGCGCGATGATGACTTCCGTGAAGATTTCGGTGATCGCCCGCGCCGCATCCGCATCGAGCGTGCGGTTGAGCGCGACGATGCCGCCAAACGCCGAGGTCGAGTCGCAGGCCAGCGCCTTGCGATAGGCGTTGACGAGATCGCTGCCCTCGGCGACGCCGCACGGATTGGCGTGCTTGACGATGACGCAGGCAGCGGTCCGTTTCGCGTCGAACTCGCCGATGCATTCGTAAGCCGCGTCGGTGTCGTTGATGTTGTTATAGGAGAGTTCCTTGCCCTGAAGCTGGCGTGCGGTCGCAACGCCGGGGCGCTGTTCGGCGGTTGCATAGAACGCCGCATGCTGATGCGGGTTCTCGCCGTAACGCAGCGCCTGGATCAGCTTGCCGCCGACGGCGCGGAAATCCGGCGCCTGAATGCTGAGTTTGTCCGCGAACCAGTTCGAGATCGCGGCGTCGTAAGCGCCAGTGCGGGCGTAGGCCTTGGCCGCGAGCCGTTTGCGCAAGCCAAGCGTGGTCGCGCCCTGATGCGCCGCCATCTCGTCGAGGACCGCCTGGTAATCGCTCGGCTCGACGATCACCGCGACGTCGTCGTGGTTCTTTGCGGCGGCGCGGATCATCGCTGGTCCGCCGATGTCGATGTTCTCGATGCAATCCTCTTCGCTCGCGCCCTTTTGCACGGTCGCTTCGAACGGATAGAGGTTGACCACGAGCAGATCGATCGGCGCGATGTCGTGCGCCTTCATAGACGCCGCGTGCTCGGCGTTGTCGCGGATCGCCAGCAGGCCGCCGTGCACCTTCGGATGCAGCGTCTTGACGCGGCCGTCCATCATCTCCGGAAAGCCGGTGAGATCGGAGACGTCCTTCACCTTCAGCCCGGCTCCCGCGATCGCCTTCGCCGTGCCGCCGGTCGAGACGAGTTCGACGCCGCGGTCTGAGAGCGCGCGGGCGAATTCGATCAGCCCGGCTTTGTCGGAGACCGAGAGGAGGGCACGGGTAATGCGGCGAAGATGATCGGCCATGATTGATCCGGGAATGCAGAAAGGCGCCGCGTAGCATGGTTTCCCCGGTGGCGGAACCGCTTGCCGTGGCATGCCTGACATTGGCCACAGGGAGGTGGGGACGCCGTCTCATTTGAGCATGATCAGATCCGAAACCGGGCCCACCCCGGATCAAGTCAGGGGCATGCTTTTCGGGATCATGCTCTAGAGCGGAAGTTCCGGCTCGCGCTGGGCGTTGCGGCGCGCGCTGGTTGCGGCCGGCGACCCCGACGACCGCGCAAAACTCCAGCGGATGCTGGTGGCCTGACGCGAGTTCTGGGGGATCACGATCTGCACGGTGCGGCGGGGGCCGTCGGTGCCGGCCAGGAACACGCTGTCCTCGAGCTCGACCTTGTCGTCGAGCGCCTCGAAGGTCCAGACCTCCCTGTTCGGCAGCACCAGCATGACGCCGCGGGCATCGCTGAGGCGGCTCGCCTTCACCGACGGGTGCAGATGGAAGCGCAGCGCATAGGCATCGTTGGAATTCTTTACCCGCGTGCCGGGCGCGGGGGTCAGCGAATCCTCGCCGTCGAGCCGCAGTCCGTCGTGCGACATCATCAGCACGCGCCTGTGGATCATGCCGAACTGGGCGAGATAGCCATCATGCGAGGTGGTCAGCAGAATGCCGTTGGCGACGGCCTCGCGGTACGACTCGACATTCGCCGGGCCGCTGACGATGGGCGCGCCTTGTAACAGCCGCTTCATGGTCGTGCGTTCGACGAACTGGCACGACGACGTGTCGCGATAGGTCAGCGTCGAGTGCGCCGGTGTGCCGCGCGCGAAGGCGCGCCAGTTGTCGCGGCCGGTCGCCGGCATGCCGCAGTTGACGACGATCCGGCAATTTCCGGAGGAGAACTCGAACGAGAGGCAGCCCGCATGCGCATCGTGGCTCACCGCCGGCGGCGGCGGCGGGCCGGTGTCGATGATCAGCGTCGTGGCGCCGGCTTCAAGCCGCTGAAATCCGGTGTGCGGCATGTGCGCCATCGGCGTGCCGTGGGTATCGTCATAGGCAAGCAGCGTCGCGACCATGCCGGACGGCACGCTGCTCATGCCGTTGAACAGCGCAAAGCTGCCGTCGTTGTGCCGGAAGAAGCGCAGCATCGGCATCATCCGGTCGATCGCATTGAGCAGTGCGGGCGGCGGCGCGATGTTGCGGGCGGCAAAGGTCTGGCGCAGCGGCAGGAGATCGAGCAGCAGTTCGATCAGCGCGCCGGGATTGCGCGAGACATGCCCGCCATCCGGCAGAATCTGCTTCTGCAATTCATCCGAGAGCTTTTTCGTCGCCGAACGAATGTGCTTGCCTTGATTGGCGAGGCAGAGCGAGACGTAGCTCAGCGCGGTCAGCACTTGAAGTTTCGGCACGCCATCCGGGATGTCGATCATCACGTAGCGCAGATGGCGAATTTCGCGTGTCAGCGCCCGCAGATACCGGCGATAGAACTTGCCGTCGGTCTCGTTGAGAATCAGCGGCGCCTGCGACAGCAGCGAGATGGTCCGCCGCGCCAGCACATCCGCTCGCCACGCAATCTTTCGTTTGCGCTTCGGATTGGAAATCCAGTCCTCGACCAGCGCGCGGGCATTGGCGCGCGAGATCGCCGTGTCGGCGGCGCGCAGGTGCCGCAGCCAGCCGAAGCCGAGGAGCGCGGCTTCCCAATCCTCCGACGGCGGTTCCAGATCGAAGATCGACCGGCCATGGCAGTTGACGATCTTGCCGGCGAAGACAAAGCGCCCGGCATAGATTTCGGCGGCGCGGGTGGCGTCGGTGGTCCGCAGGTCGTGCGGCGCGATGATCAGCCGGTCGGTACGACCCGGCCACAGCCGGGACAGCGCCAGCGAGTTGCTACCCGCACGCGCAGCCATGTTCCGGGCAAACCGGCCCAGAATCATGGTGGATATGCGTCTGCGGGGTGCGACGGACACGCGCGCCTTTGCGGATGGTGGGAATCGCTGCCCATTCTTTTAATCCGGAAATCCGTTCGTGACACCATCGCGGACGCTCTTGTCCGGGATCGCGCGTAGGCCGCGAGGCGAACGGCGGTCCCTGCGCCAGATCGATATTCATGAGCAGTTTCTGGCGGCTAGCAGCCGTATCGGGATCCACGAAGGCTCGCATTCACTCTGCCGAATCAAACGCCGTCAGGATTTGACGAGGCGGGCGGCGTAGAATCCGTCCATTCCGGCCTTGCGTGGATCGGCGTGAGGGAGGTGGCAGGGGAGTGTGCGCAGGTCGCCCTCGGGCGTGATCAGTTCGTCCCGGCCGCCGACCTCACCGGGGGTCAGGGGAACCCGCCGCAGGCCGCTCTCCGCGGCAAGGATTTCGGTAATGGCGTGCTCGCCCTCCTCCGGTTCGAGCGAGCAGGTGCAGTAGATCAGGATACCCCCCGGTTTCAGCAGCGAGGCGGATTTCTGCAGCAACCGCCGCTGCAGCGACGCCAGTGCGCCGATGTCGGCCTCGGTCTTGAGCCAGGCGATGTCGGGATGGCGGCGGGTGGTGCCGGTCGAGGCGCAGGGCGCGTCGAGCAGCACACCGTCGAAAGGTTCGCCGATCCATTCGGTGGCGTCAGCGACCAGCGTCTCGGCCTTGAGGCTCAGGCGCGCCAGATTGTCGCGCAATCGGTTTACGCGGTTCGGCGATCGGTCGATCGCGGTCACGTTCGCGCCCGCGGCCGCAAGCTGCGCCGTCTTGCCGCCCGGCGCGGCGCACAGGTCGGCGATGGACTTTCCGGCAATGTCGCCGAACAGGCGCGCCGGAATCGCGGCGGCTGCGTCCTGCACCCACCATGCCCCGTCCGGAAAGCCGGGCAGCATCGTCACCGGCCCATGCATCAGCGTGCGCACCGAACCGGTCGGCAACACCTCGCCATGCAACTGTGCGGCCCACTCATCCGCATCCTGTTTCACCGTGAGATCGAGCGGCGGTTCGTGACCGAGCGTCAATGCGATCGCATGCGAATTCGCTTCGCCGTAGCTCTTGATCCAGCGTGTCATCAGCCATGCCGGAATGTCGATCGGCTGCGCCGCGAGTTCCTGCGCTATCGCGTGGCCTTCGCGCGCGCATCGGCGCAGGACGGCATTGACGAGGCCCGCATAGCGCGCGGCGCGCCGGTCTGCCTGCACAAGCCGAACCGAGAGGTCGACGGCGGCGTGGTCGGGCACATCCATCCACAGAATTTGCGCGGCACCGATCAGCAGCGCGCTTTCCGCGCGCGGCGCGTCGTTCGGAATGCCGCGATCGAGCAGGCGTCCGAGCAACATCTTCAGCGTACCGAGCTTGCGCAGCGACGTCGCGGCGAGTCTGCGCATCAATGCGCGATCGCGATCGGACAGTGTTTTGATGCCGGGATGTGCGGCCGGTCCGTCGAGTTGCTCGTCCAGCATCCGCCGCTTGTGCAGGACGCCGTCGAGAACATCGGCAGCGATGCGCCGCGCTACAAGGCCGGGCACGTCAGTTGCCTGGATCGGTCGGGACTGGTTCATGATGACGATACGTTTGGAATCGGGAACAGTTCGGGAAATGGGATGAAACTTTTTCTTCTGCGGTGGTGAAACCCGATCTGCGCGCGATCGATTCCTGTCCTATATAGGGAGGGTGGTATCACCGATACTCATCAAACGTAGAGCGGCGATGCACGAACATCAGCCTCCGCACGTCACGATGACGAGAGCCGAATCGAAATGACGAAAAACCCGATGCCCGATACGGCGGCATCCGCGTCTACCGGCCAGCCGGGCGTGGATCGGGGCGGTAAGCGGCCACTGACGCCGGCAGCCGAGCGCGCGTTGGCCGAGGCCGAGGCCCGCCGGGCCGCAGCACGAGCGGAAGAGGCCGCGCGGCCCCAGGAGTTTCAGGGCCCCAAGGGCCCCGAGCCGACCCGATTCGGGGATTGGGAGAAAAACGGGATCGCCTCGGATTTCTAGGGTCCGGGCTCTGATGCCGGCTGCGCTTTGGTGGGAATACAATCATAGATTGTGCTTGCAGGTTGTCGCGACTCACCATAGTCTAGGCTTATGTTCCTAGCTCCCCGCATCACCTCGCCATGGCGCGGCCGTCTGGCCGCGGTATTGCCGTGGGTCTTCGTTCTCGGCGTTGCGGCGGGCGTGCTGCTGAACGGACGGGGCTGGCAGTCGTGGAAAACCCCGATCGAAACCGAATCCCCCTACGCGCGTGATAGCGAAATCATCTGGCAGCGTGCCGGCAATCCATCGGTGCGCCACCCGGTCGATGTCATCCGCGCCATCGACGGCGATACGTTCGAGGCGCGCGTGCATTTGTGGCCGGGGCTCGACCTGATGACACGCGTGCGCCTGCGCGGCATCGATGCGCCGGAAACGAAAGCGGCATGTGCGGAAGAAGCAAGGCTTGCGGACGCGGCGACGGCGGCGTTGCGCAAGCTGCTCGAGGATGGCGACGTCGCGATCTATAACATTGGGCCTGACAAATATTCAGGGCGCGTCGTCGCCGATGCTGCAACGAAGCGCACGACGAATGTCTCCGCCGCGTTGCTGAAAGCGGGCCACGTGCGCACGTATCAGGGCGGCCGCCGCAACAGCTGGTGTTCTAACTGGTGACGGCAAGAAGCCGCGCGAATGCGCAGCTTTTCAGGTTCATCGCCAATCGTCTCGTTAGCGCGTCACGACCACCGGCGTGCCGACCGAAACGCGCTCAAAGAGATCGGCGATATCCTGATTGTACATGCGGATGCAGCCGTAAGACACGTAACCGCCGATCGAGCTCGGCTTGTTGGTGCCGTGGATCGCGTATTCGCCGCCGGTGAGAGTCATCGCCGCGACGCCCATCGGGTTGGACGGCGAGCCGCCGGGAATGACATTCGGCAGACGGGGATTGTCGC
>JBEIPX010000529.1:0-2138 GCA_040376815.1 Bradyrhizobiaceae bacterium | reverse complement strand
GAAGACGCTGGCATTAGGCTTAACGCCAGACGGCGCGCCTTGCAGGCTGGCGGCGGCCGCGGCCTTCGCGGCGCTCTTCAAGTCCTGCTCCATTTTCGCGATCAGGCCTTGCAGACTGTCGACCTGCTTCGACAAGGCAATCGCGCGCTGACGCTCCGATTCGAGATCGCGCTCGATGTCGCTCTGTTTCTTTTGCCGTTCGTCGATGAAGGCCGCGAGCTGCGTGCGCTCGGTCGCCAGCTTGTCGCGATCGGCCGCGAGCGCGTCGCGCTCCTGCGTAATCGCCTTGCGCACATTGACGAGTTCGCCGAGGTCTCCCGCGAGTTTTTCGGCGCGGGCACGCATTTCCGGAACGACCGCGCCCAGAAGCATGGCCGTGCGCAGCGACTTCAGCGCGTCTTCCGGACGGACCATCAGCGCCGGCGGCGTGCGTCGTCCTGCGCGCTGGAGGGCTGCGAGCACTTCGGTCGTTTCCGCGCGGCGCGACTCGAGCGAGGTGCGTATCTGCGCTTCGCGTGTATCGAGCGGCGTGAGCCGCTTCTCGGTATCGCTCATCTTCGTTTCGATACCGCGCACGCGGCCGGCTATATCGATGAGCTGCTGATTGAGTTTCGAACGATCCTGACCGATCGCCGCGATGTCCGCCTTCAATTTCTTTTCGAGTTCGGCGGCGGTCTGCTGCTGCTTGCGCGCGGCTTCGAGTTCCTGCTCGCGCTGCTTGATCGCGTCCGCATCGAGGGTACCCGCCTGCGTCGCCGGGGCCGCCGTCTGCGCGTGCGCGAAATGTAACGGTAAACTCAAGGCAGCGCCGATCGCAAACACGGCGACCGCGCTCGTGCTCGCGATGATGCGCCGGCCGGCGACGATGGGTTGAAGTGCGGCGTTCACGTTGTCGCGTATCTCGGCAATTGATTCTGCTTCATGATCTGATCCGGAAACCGAACCCGCTTTTCGGGATCATGCGTTACGCCCGATGATAGGGGTGGCCCGACAAAATCGTCGCGGCCCGATACAGCTGCTCCAGCAGCATGACGCGAACAAACTGATGCGGCCAGGTTGCTTGCCCAAAGGCCAGCCTCACCTTGGCCTTGCGCCTCAATTCAGGCGAAAGTCCGTCCGCCCCGCCAATAACGAAGGCGGCATCGGCCGAATCGTCCCGCCAGCGGCCAAGATGGCCCGCAAAAGCGGCGCTGTCGATATTGTCGCCGCGCTCGTCGAGGACGATCACGACCGCTTTCTCCGGAATCAGGGCGGCGATGGCCGCAGCCTCCTCGGCCATCCGGGTGGCGGCATCGCGCGCGCGGCTCTCCGGCAGCTCATGGATTCCGATACCGCGGAAACCTATCTTGCGTCCGGTATCGTCGAAACGCTCGCGGTAGCGCTCGGCCAGCTCCCGCTCGGGACCTTGCTTGAGTTTACCGACAGTGATGAGAAGCACGCGCATGCCGCGACGTTCGCCTGAATAATTGCCGTGATACGGTTGTAGCTGAAGCGGCAAGGGGGAGCCAATGGACGCTCGGATCGAAGACGCTCGTTTCGAAAGTGCTTGGATCAAAGCCGCGATCGATTACGCCGGCCGCTGGATCGGTTTCAAGATGGGCCAGCTCGGACAGCCGGGCTGCGTGGTTGCGTTCACCCATCGCGGGCAACTCGTCCATGAGCAGGCGTTCGGCTCCGCCAATCTCGCCACCGGCGAGGCGCTGACGCCGCGGCATCGCTTCCGCGTCGCCTCGCATTCGAAAACGTTCACGGCGACCGGCATCTTCAAGCTGATCGAGCAGGGGCGGCTGTCGCTCGATTCGACGGCCGGCTCGTTTGTCGCGGGGCTACATCCGGATGTCGCGGCAGTCACCTTGCGTCAGCTGTTGTCGCATGGCGCCGGTCTCGTGCGCGACGGCGACAATGCCGGATTCTTCGGAGACGTCCGGCCGTTCCTCGCCAAGGACGAGCTTTTGGCGGAGCTGACAAAGCCGCTGGCGATCGCGGCCGGCCAGCGCTTCAAGTATTCGAATTACGGCTACAGCCTGCTCGGGCTCATCATCGAGGCGATCACCGGTGAAGCATATGCAGACTGGATGAAGCGGGAGGTCATCGCTGCGGCGGGCCTCCGCGAGACCTATCCCGATATGCCTGCGGAT
>JBEIPX010000215.1:0-5728 GCA_040376815.1 Bradyrhizobiaceae bacterium | reverse complement strand
GGCCGCCGGCGGCTGGGCGGCGGCTTGCTGAGGCGCGGGCGCACGCGGCGCGGGAGCGGGAGCCGGTTCAGGCAGCGCTGCGGCCGTTTGCACAGCGCCCCGCACCTGGACCATCGGCGCCGCCGCCGGACGTGCTGCGGTTTTCACTTCGGCGACCTCGGAGGCAGCACCCCCGTCGCGCTCGGCAATTGCCGCGACGGTGCGCTTCGTCGACGCACTGGCGACATGCTCGGCGAGCAGGTTGCGCATGATGGCGTCGCGCGAGCCGCCCGAGCGGCCGCCGAGCACCACGGCGACGATGTGACGGTTGCCGCGCTTCATCGACGAGACGAGGTTGAAGCCGGAGGCGCGGGTGTAGCCGGTCTTGATGCCGTCGACGCCCTCGACGCGGCCGAGCAGCTTGTTGTGGTTGCGGATGACGCGGCCGCGATAGGCGAACGACGTGGTCGAGAAGTAGCGGTAGTAGCGCGGGAAGCGATCCTGAATGGCGCGGCCGAGGATCGCCTGGTCGCGCGCTGTGGTCACCTGCTCCGAATCCGGCAGGCCCGATGCGTTCCTGTAAACGGTCTTGCTCATGCCGAGCGCGCGCGCCTTCTTCGTCATCATCCTGGCGAAGTCGTCTTCCTCGCCGCCAAGCGCTTCGGCAATCACGACGGCCGCATCGTTGGCGGAGCGCGTGACGAGCGCCTTGATCGCGTCCTCGACACGCAGCGTCTGTCCGGGACGCAGACCGAGTTTCGTCGGCGCCTGCTCGGAGGCGTGCTCGGAGACTTCCATCTCGCTGTCGAGCTTGATCTTGCCCTGCTCGAGCCGCTCGAACAGCATGTAGAGCGTCATGATCTTGGTGAGGGAGGCCGGATGGCGAATGCTGTCGGCATTGCTCCCGGCCATCGTCGAACCGGAATTGGCGTCGACCACGATCGACGCGAAGGCCGGGCTGTAGCTCACGGCGCGCGCATGATGGCGCACGCGCTTGCGGCGCGCATCGGCGGTGTCGGTGGTGACGATGATGGTGGTGATGATGGTTGCGAGGCCGAGGACGACAAAGCGGACGTACCGCCAGGAAGTTGAGGTGGTGCAGAACATAAACTTCCCCGTCCGATTTCAACGTTGATCACCGGCGCGTGAGGCAAAATTGTGCCCACGTCCCCGATGAATTTCCCCACTCCGGCGCCCCTTATTCCGCCCGTGCTGCTCACGCCTTGACCGCCATTCTGGCCGCCGTGACTAAGAGACTGAACTCAAGCGTCTTTTCGGTTTCCGCCGGAACTGCTTGCAGTGCAGCCTTCGAAGGTAGGGGCCCGGGGTTTCGAAACGGTTAATCAACCTTTTCTTCACACCCGGAATTTTGCGGGCAATTGGAACCGCTTAGCGGCCGATTCGGGAACCAGCTTTTCCGGCGCTCGCTGCGGTTTGGCTGGTACGGCCGCCGGGCGATCGCACGAAAAAGTCCCTTCTGCCCAATTCTCCAGCAATTTGAGATAATTGTGCGACGCACAAGATTCTTGACATTATGGTGCAATGCGGTAGAAAGAGTTCGCAATTGAGGCGCAGGGACAAACACGGCCATCCGCAACGCAGTCTAGGAAAAGGGAAAGTCACATGGTGAAGGTTGAGGAATTCCAGAAGTACGGAAAAGAGCAGTTCGAAACCGCTGTTCAGAACGCGGGCGAATTCACGAAGGGCATGCAGGCGATCTTCACTGCCTACGGCGACTACGCCAAGAAGGCGATCGAAGACGGCAACGCGTTCGTCGAGAAGCTCACGGGCGTGAAGTCGATCGAGAAAGCGCTCGAGCTGCAGACCGAATACGCCAAGTCGAGCTACGAGACGTTCGTCGCGGAGAGCAAGAAGATCGGCGAACTCTACGTCGATCTCGCCAAGCAGACCTACAAGCCGTTCGAAGGCGTCGTCGCCAAGATGACGCAGGGCCAGGCGACCCATCACTGATCACCGCTTCCTGGTGAAATGAAAAAGCCCGGCTTGCGCCGGGCTTTTTTTGTATTTGCGCCGAGGCGTGCGGTTATTTCGCCAGCCGCAGTTTCGACAGCGATGCGCCGATTGCGCTGAATGCGTTGGCCATCGCGGTCGTGTTGGTGGCGTAATAATAGTTGCCGGGGTCGGCACAGGCTTTCAGAATTGCCGATTCCGGATCTCCATCCGTATTGACGTGGATCGTGAAGACCGTGGTCTTGCCGTTCACTGCGGTGTTCTTGATGTTGTTGCAGAGCAGCGTCTGCCGCCCGTCGACTTGCGGTGACTGGTTCTGACCGTCGCCGTACCAGCGATCGATGGTATTGAGACCGTCCGACATCAGGATGATGACGTCGGAATAGCCGAAGTTGGCGTCCTTGGCCGGGGCATTGAGCGGTACTCCGGTCTGCAATGACATCCAGGCCCAATGCATGCCGATCGGCTGGTTGGTGCCGCCGTTTGGCTGGAGTGCATCGATCTTGTTCTTCACCGTCGTTACGTCGCTTGACGCATAGAGCGAGGTCAGCGGCAAGATCTGCGCCGGACAGATATTGTTGTTATTCCATTCGTACTTCACCGCGGTAAACGATTTCGCGGTCGTGGTTGGTGCATCCTTGGTGGTGTCGTGGGGCTGGTTGCGGTCGGTGACGCAGCCATCCCAGTTGTTGCGGCTCTCGGGAGTCCAGTTACGGCCGTCATTCTGACAAGCTGTCTTCGAGTTGTACCAGCCGCCGCCCCATCCGCTGCACGAGCCATTTTTTTCGTCCCAGTCGCTCCAGTCGATCCAGCTCGCGTTCTTGTTCGATTTGCCGACGTTGACCATCTGCGAGAACGGAATGATCGAGACGTAAACGTCGTCGGCGCTCTTTGCCGAAGCTTTCAACGTATCGATCAAATTCTTGGCGGCGACCTTCATCGCATCCATCTTGCCAGCGTCGGCCATCGAGCCGGTGACGTCGAGCGCGATCGCGACACGCGACCTGGTATTGCCCCACGTCGCCGTTGCTGCGGTCCTGAAATCGATCGTCGGAAAACCGGCGAGCTTCATGAAACTCGTATTGACCCGGCCGCTGCCGGTCATCGCGATGTTGGCTGCTGCGCTCGACGTTGGCGGCGTATAGACGGCCGTCACGGCGACGTTGAGAGCTGCGGAATGCTTGTACAGCGCGGCGAAGTAGGCCTGCGCTTTCGTCGTTACCTGGGCCGAAGTCATGCCGCCGGCGTCCTTCGAGATCATCAGCGCGGTGGTGTCGAGGGCGGCCTGCATGGCGGTGCGGGCGTTCGAGGCGCGCGAATAATCGACTGCGGCGCCGACGAGGCCGAGGATCGGCATGATGGCGAAGGCGAATATCACCGCGATATTGCCGCGCCGGTCGTGCGCGAAACGTCCGATCAGGCAACGGGTCCGGTCGTAAAGGCTGTGTTTTGTCATGGCCACCGCAGGGTTTGATGATCCTGCACGGACTGTAGGGAACTACCGATGAAGGGTCGGTAAAGTTGTCGTCCAAATCGCGGAAATGTCCTGATATATGTGGCTTTCTTGAGGATGTCGTAGCCGTATCCTCAACGAATGCTGAATGTGAGATCGCAAATCTGCGCACGAAAAACCCGGCCCTGAGGCCGGGTTCGGTTTCGCATTCCTTAATGGTCCGCGCTTAACGCGCCAGGTTACTTGGCGAGCTTGAGTTTGGTGAGCGAAGCGCCGATCGAGTTGAATGCTGAATCGATGCCGCTCGTCGTCGTGGTCGGATAGAAGTTGCCGGGGTCGGCGCACGATTTCAGGATCGCCGATTCAGGATCGCCATCGGTATTGACCTGGATCGTATAGACGGCGGTCTTGCCGTTGGCGGTGTTCTTGATGTTGTCGCACAGGATTTTCTGGCGCGCGTCCACCTGAGAAGAGGGAGTGCTGCCGTTGCCGTACCAGCGGTCGATGGTGTTCAGACCGTCCGACAGCAGAATGATCGCGTCGGTGTAGTTGAAATCGGCATCCTTGGACGGCGCATTCAGCGGAGCAGTCTGCTGCAGCGACATCCAGGCCCAATGCATGCCGATCGGTTGGTTGGTGCCACCGTTCGCCACGAGGCCGTCGATCTTGTCCTTCACCGTCTGCGCGTCGCTTAGCGCGTAGACGGACGTCATCGGCAGGATCGGCGAGGGGCAGATGTTGCTGCCGTTCTGCGTGTAACGCTGCGCCATGAACAGCGTCGATGCGGTGCCAGTCGTCGGCGCATCCTTGGTGGTATCGTACGGCTGGTCGCGATCGTGGACGCAGCCTTTCCAATTGTTGTTGTCCGCGTACCAGGTGCGGCCTGCCGCGACGCACGAACTCTTCTTGGAGTAGTAGCTGCTGCTGCAGGAGCCGTAGTCTTCGTCCCAATCCAACCAGCTCGCGTTCTTGTTGCCGGTGCCGACGTTTACCATCTGGGCAAACGGAACGATCGAGACATAGACGTCGGCGGTTCCCTGCGCCGACGAGCGCAGCGTATCGATCAGTTTCTTGGCTGCGGTCTTCATGGCCGGCAGCTTGCCGTCGTCGTTCATCGAGCCGGTGACGTCGAGCGCGATCGCCACGCGCAACCGCGTGTTGCCCCATGTCGTCGTCGCGCCGGACTTGAAGTCGATGGTCGGATAGCCGGCGATCTTCATGAAATTGGTATTGATCGAGCCCGACGCGCTGACTTGCACGGTCGCGCCTTTGCCGGTGTTCGGCGTGTAGGCTGCCGTGACATTGCTGGCTGGCGCTTCGGGATGCTTGTACATCGCCGCGAAGTAGGCCTTCGCCTTCGTCGAGACCTGCTCCGCGGTCATGCTGGCGGCGTCCTTGGAGATCATCAGCGCTGTCGAATCGAGCGCTGCCTGCATGGCGGTGCGGGCGTTCGTGGCGCGGGAGTAATCGACCGCGGCGCCGACAAGGCCGAGGATCGGCAGGACGGCAAAGGCAAATATCACGGCGATGTTCCCGCGCTCGTCACGGGCGAAGCGTGCGAGCGGGCCGAGCCTGCGGTCGGCAATCTTTGTTGTGCGCGTCACGGCGGTCACCGGAGTTCGTTTCGGTACCCGACCGCTAAGCCTCGCTCTATAAGCGTTGGTAAATTCATCCTAGGAAAAACCGTAAGATGCCGGAGGAATACCTCCAGGCCCGGCTGTTCCGAAATTCAGCGTTAAGGCGCTGCGAGGAGAAACGTTCAAATTTGAACGAATCCAGGCTTCCGATAGGGCCGCGAGAGGTCGCCATATGCTTGTTGAGACGGCATTTCGTGGCATTTTACGCGCTTGCGAAAGGATAACTTCCAACCCATATTTGAACGAGCTGGCCGGTGCTTCGCCGCCAGGTCCGGAGCGTCGCATGTCGGAGATTTTGCCGGCTGTCCGGCCTGTCGCTGGCCACTTGGGATGATCTCTTCTGGGAATATCGAACACGCTTGCCATGCGACCCTTGCTTCCGATCGATGTTTTGACCGCGCCAGCCGCGCAACTGCCTCGCGCCCGCAGCGTCGAGCGGATGGCGGGCGATAACGGCCGCCCGGGAACGCCGGCCGGACCTGGGACCTCGGTCATCACCAAGGTCAAGCCGCGCACGAAGCGGCCGAGCCTCTATCGCGTGCTCATCCTGAACGACGACTACACGCCGATGGAGTTTGTCGTTCATGTGCTGGAGAAGTTTTTCCAGAAGGACGTGGAGGCGGCGACCCAGATCATGCTGCACGTTCATCATCACGGGATCGGCGAGTGCGGCGTGTTTACCTATGAG